>NZ_JBXMIS010000062.1:0-35293 GCF_057073975.1 Conyzicola sp.
TGCCCGAGCACGCCATCGAGGACTTCCTCTCCGTGGTCGAGCGGATGGGCCTGCACAAGGTGAGCTACAACGTCGGCTGGACCGCGTGGCTCGACATCGCCCCGGACGGCGTGAACAAGTCGACCGCGTTGGAGCGGGTACGTGAGCTTCTGGGCATCCCGCGCTCGAGGGTGTTGGCGATGGGCGACGGCCGCAACGACATCGACATGCTCGAGTGGGCGTCGGAGTCGGGCCGCGGGGTAGTCATGGGGCAGGCTCCCGACGAGGTGGTCGAGGCGGGCAACGCGCGAACGGGCACAGACCTCGCCGACGGGGTCGCACAGTTTCTCTCAACTGTCTAGGCACATCCTCAGGGTTGACAAGTCACGCTTCGGGTACACTCGGACTTTGGTTTCCGATGGAGGGCTGTCCGAGCGGCCGATGGAGCCAGTCTTGAAAACTGGTGATGTGAAAGCATTCGTGGGTTCGAATCCCACGCCCTCCGCTCCCGAACGTCGACCAGAGGCCAGCAACCGAAGGGATTCCCCATGAGCGAGCAGCGCGCCAGATCGGCACTACGCCGACCAGCAGGAATCGCACGGCACGGTCGACTGGCCACGTCGAACCCGTGGCTTGCCGCCCTCAAGTTCGTGGGAATCTCGATCGTCGTCGTCGCGCTCAGCGCGGCCTCTGTTGTGTCGATCAACCTCTATTCCTCCTATTCCAGAGTGTCGTCTGTGACGATTCCGACGGAGGAGGGCAACGGTCCGCCCCCGAGCATCGACGCACTCCCGGGAGGATTCGACATCCTTCTCGTCGGCACCGATACCGGCGAGGGGCAGGGCGACTTCCTCAGCCACGGCCGCGGCGGCGGTGCCGGGCTCAACGACGTCAACATCCTTCTTCACGTGTCGGCCGACCACACCAATGCGGTCGCCGTCAGCTTCCCTCGCGACCTCGTGGTGCCGATCCCCTCGTGCACCAACCCTGACACCGGTCGCACGAGCGGGGCGATGGCCGCCCAGCCGATCAACGTCGCGCTCTCCTACGGCGGCCTCGGATGCGTCGCCAAGACCATCGAGAACTTCACCGGTGTGACCATCGACTACGCCGGCATGATCACCTTCACCGGGGTCATCGAGATGTCGAACGCGGTTGGCGGCGTTCCCGTCTGCTTCGCCGAGGACATCAACGATAAATTCACCGGATTCAACCGGCCCGCCGGTGTGTACGAGCTCTCTGGCTACGACGCCCTGATGTTCCTGCGCTCCCGCCACGGCGTTGGTGACGGCAGCGACCTCACCCGCATCAGCTCGCAGCAGGTCTTCATGTCGTCTCTCGTGCGCACACTGAAGAGCGCCGACACCCTCGGCGACCCGGTGAAGGTCTACAACATCGCACGTGCGGCGCTCGCGAACCTGACCATGTCGGAGGGTCTCAAGAACGTCGACACGATGGCCCAGATCGCCCTGGCGCTCAAGGACATTCCCCTCGAGAGCATCGTGTTCACGCAGTACCCGGGGTCGACCGGCCAGGCGGCCGGAACGCCGTTCGCAGGCAAGGTGAAGCCGAACACGGCCATCGGCAACAAGCTCTTCGCCAAGATTCTCGCCGACGAGCCGTTCACCTTGCCGAAGGCGGGTGACGGCGTCGGCTCGGTGGCAGACCCGAACGCCACGGCCATTCCTGTCGATCCCTCGGCAAGCCCCGACCCCTCGGCTGCGCCAACGGCAGAGGTCGAGACGATCGCCGGGCTGCGTGGTCAGACCGCCTTCGACCAGACCTGCACGGCGAAGCTCTAGCGAGCCCCGTCACGACCCTCCGCGCGAATTGGTTATGCTTGTGCGGAACACTGGAGACGTCGCATAGTTCGGCCTAGTGCACCACCCTGCTAAGGTGGAGTACCCTAACGGGTACCGAGGGTTCAAATCCCTCCGTCTCCGCACTTGAAGTCCCTCGACTTGGCGTCCCCCTCAGATTGACGCCCACCACAGAGGGGCTCGATCAGCCGCCACGTTTGGCCGGCCTCATCACTCGAGGTTTCGCCGCAGCTCGCGATAGCGCTCGGTTGCACGGTCACTTGGTTCCCCTCGTCGGCAGAAAGACAGTGCGGCCAGCTTCGGATGGGGTCGTTGCACGATCACCTCTCCCCCCTTCAGCCCAGACTCCACGACCCCCAGCGCTTCTCGGAACCTCGGGTCGTTGCGGGCGCTCGTGTAGAACGAGAGCACGTAGACGAAGTAGAAGAGGTTGTAGCTGGCGAAGGGGTAGGTGATCTGCATGAACAGGGTGCCGATCCCGAAGTGGCAGGGTCCAAGTGGGGCTCGGGTGGTCCAATGGCTGAGCAGGAAGTCGACGGCGTCGTCGAGGTTCGCGGCGCTGTGGTGTCGGTTCGCGAGTCTGAACACGTCGAGCGCGGTCAATGTCGGACCGGGGTTCGAGTACTCCGTCTCCGGGCCTCGCCCGTAGCTGAACTTGCGGCATCGCCAGCCGCCGTCGCTGTGCCTGGTGCCCATGAGCTGATCGAATGTGTTCTCGAGCCGAGGGTCGGCCGCGAAGCCAAGATGACAGAGCGCCCGGGCAGCGTTGATGGTGTGGCAGGGGTAGATCGCGCCATCGGGAGAGACCCTGAACCTCCCGTCATCCCGCAGCGCGCTGAAGATGACATGCGCTGTTCCCTGCAGAATCGGCGAGTCTGGAGGCAATCCCAGGTCGACGAGCATCGACGCACAGTCGAGAGTCGTGAACGGACTGCCTTTGCTTATGCGGCCGTCTGCGGTGGCCCAGAAATCCGCGCCGTTGTCGTGCCGCCGGGCGAGAATCGCCTCGATGTCGGGGCCGTGTCCATTGGCAATCGGGATATCTGCCATTCTGCAACCCTGATCGCCCCGGCCTTCGCTCCACAGGGGCGAAGGTCCCATCGGCGATTCGCGTCAAGGTTCAGAAGCCCGTGGGCTCCGTCTCGTACTCCGCCTCGGTCGGCACGGGCTCCGGTCGAAGGGGCACCAGCCCGGTCGACTGCTCGATCCAGAGGAACGCGTCGTAGCGCCGGCCCATCATGGTCGTCACGTAGTTGCCTGACTCGTGCTCTGGCTCGTAGACGACGCCGACCGCCCGGTGTCCCGCTGGCGTGGCCAGCCAGTGGCGAGAACGGCCGGAGAAGTCGAGCACGGCGTCGTGGCCGAGGGCATCGTGCAGAAGCGCTTCATGGCTCGCGGTGCGAGCCGGCGGCAGGGCGAGGAGGGCATCCTCCGCTCCCCATCGTGCAGCGGCGATGACGGTGCCACGATGCGTTCCCATGCCGACAAGCAGCACATGCGCTTCGCCGTAGCGTTCACGCAGCAGCTGACCGAGGTTGAGCATGCCGTGCGCCGCCATGCTCGTCGCGCGCGCGTCGCCGATGTGCGTGTTGTGCGCCCAGACCACGCCCTTCGAGCCCGACCCGTGGTGCATTGCGAGGCGTTCGATCGTGTCGGCCATGTGCACATCGCGGATGTTCCACGATCCGCGGTCGCTGCGCACCATCGCACGGTAGTACTGCTCTGCCCCCGCGGCGACCTCGGCGTTCTGGATCGCGTCGAGGTCGGCGGAACTCGCTGAGCGAGCCTCCTCCCGCACCCGCGTGAGCAGCTCGACGACCTCCGCCTCGCAGCCCTCCGGCACGAGTCGCGTGCTGAAGGCGTAGCGCTGGGGATCCTCCCCGTAGGGAGCGAAGCAGCGCAGGGCGGTGTAGGCGGAGGGCAGGGACGTCGGCGCGTTGGCACCGAGCCACTCCATGACCCGGTGCAGCGAATCCCAGAGGGAGTAGACATCCATTCCGTAGAATCCGACCCGATGGTGCGTGCTGCGCGAGAGATTGAGCTCTCGCAGCCAGTCGAGGAAGTTCGCGACATCGATGT
Source organism: Conyzicola sp. (assembly GCF_057073975.1). Classification (NCBI taxonomy): domain Bacteria; kingdom Bacillati; phylum Actinomycetota; class Actinomycetes; order Micrococcales; family Microbacteriaceae; genus Conyzicola; species Conyzicola sp. The sequence continues at coordinate 3,879 of NZ_JBXMIS010000062.1, forward strand.
TGGCCCACATCCAGGTCGGCCACCGTTCGAAGGACCGCAGCATCTCTGTGGCGTCAGATTCCGGAGACTCGATTCCCCGAACCCATCGGTCGATGCGCCAGCAGTCGGGCCAGTCGCCCTCGACCGCTATCCAGGTGAAATCCTGCTCCTCGATCAGGCGACGGGTGAGCTCTGCCCGCCACGCGTAGAACTCATGGGTGCCATGGCTCGCCTCACCGATGGCCACCACGCGGCGGTGCCGAGCCCGCTCTACCAGCGAGCCGAGATCGGCCGGGCTCTGCAGCGGCGCGCCGAGACCGCGAATGTCATCGATCGCCGTGGCGTGGTTCATTGCCATGGTCGTTGCCTCCCTCGTTCGAGTCATGGCGGCGGGCAGCGTCGAGAAGGGCGGCTACCTCGTCATCCTCCGTCTGCGCGAAGTCGACGTAGAAGCGGCCGACCGCGCCGAAGTCGCGTGGTCGAAGAAGGCAGAGAACGTCGTCGGCCCCGCGGATCTGGTTCGTCGCCTCGACGCTGCCGACGGGCGCTGCGACGATCACCTCTCGTGCCCCGAAGCGTCTCGCGGTCTCACACGCCGCAGTGGCGGTGGCCCCGGTCGCGATTCCGTCATCCACGATGACGGCTGTGCGGCCCGTCAGGTCTGGAGGTGGCACCGAGCCGCGAAAGCGCGCGACGCGCGTGGCGAGTTCCGCGCGTTCCCGGCGCTCAACGTCGGCAAGCGCGTCGATCGCGATTCCTGCCCACGCCACCGTGAAGTCGTCGATGACTCGAACGCCGGCCTCGCTGATGGCCCCCATGGCCACTTCCGGATACCCGGGGATTCCGAGTTTGCGCACGATGATGATGTCGAGGGGTGCGTCGAGACGTCGAGCGACCTCGGCCGCGACGGGAACTCCTCCGCGCGGCAGGCCGAGCACCACCGGCCTGTCGATGGGCACGGTGGCGAGAGCCTCGCCGAGCATGCTTCCAGCCTCAACCCTGGTTGAGAACCGGGTGATGGCGTCGGCTCGAGTGTGGGAGGAGCGCAATCAGACCACCCCGCTTCGTGAGGACTGGCGAGAGGCCATGGGGTACCGCAGTATCGCCGCGACCGGATCGACGGTCGGGAGGTCGGCTTCCTGCACCGGCACGATCGTTGCGTCAGTCGAGAGTGCGGCACGCACGGCCTCGTCGACCTGGTCGAGGGTCGTTGCCACCGAGAACGCCTGGCTCGGAACGAGCGCCCGACGGTTGACGTCGACGAGAAGGGTGTCGGCTGCTCCCACGCGACATGCTTCGATCACCGGCTCCAGCTCGACCAGCACCCGACCACGCGCCGGCATCTCCGCGAAGCGATCGAGCACGGCGCGAGTGCCCAGCTCACGCTGCTTGGCGGCGATCGGCCAGGCAAGGGCGGCGAGCTCCGCGACCGTCGTCTCGTCGTGATTGCCGGCGATTGTCTCGTCGGCGAGCCGAAGGGTGTGGGGGATCGACCGGAAGATGCTGGCGAGCGGCTCGGCTCCTGCAACGATGACGAGCGGTTCTCGCCCCCGCAGCTCGGCTTCCACGGCGCGCCAGACCGCCCGACCGTACTCGCGCAGCCGCTCCTTGGGATCCTCCGAGGTGCGCAGGTGCGCAAGGGTGTCGCGGTCTCCGGTGAGGTCGAGCGGCACCGCCTCCTCCACGTTTGTCGGAAGCCCCGGCACCAGGATGAGCTGCGGATTGAGCGGGCTGGCGTCGATGAGCCGCACCCGGTGGGCTGACAGGGCGAGAACAACGACGCGAAGCGAGGTCGCGAGCGCCTCGGCCACGAGGGGTCCGATGAGGAACCGGTCGGAGGCATGGGCGACGGGATGCGGACTCGTGACCATCGGATACACCGTCAGCTCGGTGTCGGTGGCGAAGATTCCGACGCTGTGCGCGACGCCCGTGTTGACCGGGCCGATCGCGTCGCCGGCGTCGTGCAGCCGCTCGCGCATCAATGAGGCCTCGACGTCGGTCGCGCCAGAGACACGAAGCTGCTGCTCGATCACCGCGGTCGCGGCGTTGGCGTCGCCAGTCCCGCGGGTGCCGTGCAGCCAGTCCTCGATGGGACCGTAAATCGTCACGCACCACGGTGAGCGAACCTCTGCCAGAGGTCGTACCTGATCCATTGTGACCATCGCAGCCACCCCTTCCCTTCCTCGCGTCGTCGCGGTCGTCGTCGATGCCGTCGTTAGTGCCGTCGTCGTCGGTGCTGGCGATCACTTCGATGAAATGGCGGCGCCGGGCCCGCCGACAGGGCCGATGGTCCTACGAGGGTCACGAGCACCCATCGACACGGGTGGGACTTTCTACCCTGTCGGTGCCACGGCTCGACGCCGACAGTCGAAAGATGACCGAGATCCAGATCACAGAGCACGTCGAGCAGCCAACCGCCGGGGTGCGAGAGCAGGTGCCTATGGGCCAGTTGAGCGAGTTCTTCTCTCGGGCCTTCGCCGAGACGCTCGCGGCACTGGAATCCGCTGGTGTCACGCCGACCGGGCCCCCATTCGGCAAGTACTACGGAATGCCAACGGATACCGTTGACGTCGAGGCGGGGTACCCCGTCGCGACCGCGATCACGCCGACGGGCAATGTCGTTCCCGGCTCGCTTCCCGCGGGGCGCGTTGTCGAGGCAGTCCACGTCGGTCCGTACGACTCCATTCGGCCGACCTACGACGAGGTGCAGCGCTACCTCTCCGACGCCAACCTGACGCCGGGCACCGTCATGTGGGAGAGCTACCTCAGCGACCCGGCCGTCGACGACCCTGCATCGTGGCGCACCATGATCTGCTGGCCCGTGTCGTGAGCAGCTAGCGCGACCGACCGAGCGCCCAGATGGCGAGCTCGACGCGATTGCGGGCGTCGAGTTTCGTCATGAGCCCGGTCAGGTGTGTCTTGACCGTGCCGAGACTGATGAAGAGCTCCGTCGCGATCTCGGTGTTGCTGAGACCACGGGCCACGAGGGCGAGCACGTCCTCCTCGCGTGGAGTGAGCGGCTCCGATGGCGGGCGAGACGCGGATGCCGGCTCGCGACTGGCGAACTCCGCCAGCAGCCGAACGGTGACGTTCGGTGCGATGAGCGCATCACCGGCGGCAGCAGCCCGCACGGCCTGGCCGAGCAGCGCCGGGCCCGCGTCTTTGAGGAGGAAGCCGCGCGCTCCCGCGCGCAGGGCGGAGAAGACGTACTCGTCGAGGTCGAAGGTGGTGATCACGACGACGGCGAGGGGATCGGCGACGAGCGGCCCCGCGACCGCGCGCGTCGCCTCGATTCCGTCGGTGAGCGGCATCCGGATGTCGAACAGGCACACGTCGGGTCGCAGCTGGCGCGCGAGCGCGATGGCCTCGGTGCCGTTGGCGGCCTCGGCGATCACCTCGATGTCGTCCTCTGCATTGAGGATCATGCGCAATCCTGCCCGCACGAGCTCCTGGTCGTCGGCGATGAGCACCCGGATCGTCATGCAGCCCATCCTGCCCGTGGCAGCGTCGCCCTGGTTACCCAGCCGCCCTCGGGGTTGGGGCCGGCGCTGAAGGAGCCACCGAGGAGGGAGGCGCGCTCCGTCATGCCGGGGATTCCATATCCCGTCGATCCCGCAGAGCCGCCATCGCCGTTGTCGCGCACTGTCAGGGTCGCACCGACCTCGTCGACGACGAGCAGCACGTCGACGAGTGTCGCGCCACGTGCATGCCGGCGGGCGTTCGTGACCGACTCCTGGGCGATGCGGTACAGCGCAGCGGCGATGGCCGGAGGGATCGCGTCGGCTGCACTGTCGATGCGCACGCCGACGGAGGGGCCGTGGCCGTTCCCGCCGGCGAGGGAGGCGAGCTCGGCGATGCCAGGCAGGGGAGCGACCTCCGCTGCCTCGGAGTCACGGAGGGTGCGAACCATCGCCCGCATCTCGCTGAGCGTGCGGGAGGCCTCCGCCTCGATGATCGTGAGCGCCGTCACTGCCGCCGTCGGGTCTTTCGCTGCTGTGGCGATTCCCGCCTGAGCCTGCACGGTGATCGCCGACACATGGTGGGCGACGATGTCGTGCAGGTCGCGCGCGAGCCCGGCGCGCTCCCTCGCCCGCACTGACTCGAGCTCGCGAAGACGCGCGGTCGCCCGCTGGCGCAGCAGCGCGCCGATGAGGATCGTCACGAGCATGACCGCGGCGCCGCCCGCGAGCGTTGGAACCCAGTCGGCCGAGACGATGGTGGCCATGACGATCGAGAAGCAGATGAGAGCGACGGCACCGACGCGAGCCCGGCCGGTGCCCCAGCGGAAAACGGCGTAGACGAGCACGAGCACGAACGCGGAGCTCACCAGCTGCACGTCACGGCCGACGATCAGAGACACCGCCTCTGTCGCAACGTAGGCGATGGCGAGCATCGTGAGCGGCCGCTGGCGGCGCCAGAGCAGAGTCGGAACGATCGCAAGCGTGACGAGCGTCCACGCGGCAAGGCCGGGCTTCTCCCACTGGGAGAGGCCCTCGATGAGGATGAGGGGAATCAGCAGCCCGACGAGCGCCCAGTCGCGCCACACCCGCCGCGGCGGTGCCGGGGTCGCGGCCGGTGCGTCCCAGCCAGCACGCACGCTCATGGCCTCATGATAGGCGCGCGACGGCGCGCGCCCTGCTGCGCTCGAGGCGCGATGCGCGCTCTGCGGCCGCCACCCGACGACGACGCCAGATCACCAGCTCTGCGATGCCGAGGTTGATGATCCAGGCGGCACCCATGGGCAGCGCCTCTGAGGTCTCCTCCATCGGGCCGATCGTGAACGTCCAGATGATGGCGGTGATGACCTGGGTGCCAGCGGCGATTCCGATCGCGTACGCCCTGGTGACCCAGGCCCCGTGGGCCGCGAAGTCGCGGAGCGCGAGGGAGCGCACGCTGAGCACGAGCGAGAGGAACATCGCACTGCCGAAGATGAGCCGGAAGATGCTGAGACCGGGGCCGTCTGGCGATGGCGCGACGTAGAACACCGTCATCCACAGCCCGGAGAGCGCGGCCACCATCCCGGCGGGCAGGAGCACATAGCCGGCGCGGCGGTGCCAGCTGCGCCGACCCCGGCGCAGCCCCGGCAGGAACTGGAACGACCCGACGACGCAGAAGAGCGTCGCGCCGATGATGTGCGCGAGCACAGGGAATGGCATGGCGAACGCCCTGGCATTGTCTGGGGTGATCTCCGCTCCGGTTGCGAGCTCGGTGATGCGCAGGGCGCCCGCGATCACGGGCACCAGGCTGAGGATGATCAGGCCCGTCGGAATGAGCCAGCGCGTGCGGGATGGTTTCATGCCTCGATCCTCGCGAGCCGGGGAGCCCACGACCTCCCTCCACCGGCCAGACCCCGGTCAGCCGTTCGGCCGAGAGGCGGGTGGCCCGCCCTGCCACGGCGCGGGCGCGAACCCCATGGGAGACAGGGTCGACAGCCAGTGGCGGTGGGCGTTGGCAGCGGCGGCCCGCAGGGTGCGGTAGTAGCCGATGAGGTGCCGGTCGGTGCTGACCGGGGCGAAGGTGACGGCGCGGTAGCCGAGCTCTCCGCCGATGCGCACGATCTGCAGCACCGCGTACTCCGCGCCATATGGCGTCGTCATGTGCCAGCATCCCGGTCGCTGTTCGACCGCCGCGAGAACCGGGTGCCACTCTGCGGTGTGGCCGGCCTTCGCGCGCGCCGCAGCGTCGAATGCGTCTTGTCGCGAGTGGTGCATTGCCTCGGCTCCGTGGTGGAGCAGCCGGCCCTGCTGCTGTCGATTCTACGAGCGGTGCGCCGACATCGCGAGGGCGGCGACGGCATCCCACCATGCGGCGGTCGATGCCCGCTGCTCTTCGGCGAGGCTCAGTCCGCTCTGCTCGATCGACGAGCGCTGCTGCCACACGTCGGCGAGCAGCGATGGGCCATCGTCGGCGATGAGCGCGTCGATGGGCAGCAGCGACGACTGGCCGAAGTTGGCGAGGGCTCCCGTGAGCTTCGTCGTCGTGTAGTCGTCGACCGGTATGGCGATCGTCGGCACACCACCGGAGACGGCGAACACGGCGGGGTGGTAGCGGCTGCTCACCACGAGGGACGCACCGCGGGCGAGGGCGGCACTCTCTGCCGCGCTCGCCACGCGAGCCGTGCCGCTCTGCTGCTGCATGGCACTGCGCACGAGCTCGTGGATCACCTCGTCCCCGCGCGGCAGCCCGGCGAACGGCGCGAAGTGGCCGGAGAAGACGACGCCGAGCCCCGTCGTCGACGCGACGGCGTCGAGCAGGCGCGCCACGGCATCCACGAACTCCGCGCGGTCGCCAGTCCCCGTGTGGGTCGAGAGCGTCACAAGGCAGTACGGGAACGGGGGGCGGGGCGCGGATGACGCAACGAGGTCGGCGAGGAACGACGCGTCATCCGCGTGCAGTTCTGCGCTCACCCCGAGGCGCTCGGCGAGGGCGAGCGAGTCGCCCTCGCGCACGCCAACCAGGTCGGCAGAGCGCAGCAGGCCGGCGAGCAGCACGGTGTCGGCGTCGTCGAGCTGCGGACCGAGGGTCTGCCCGCTCACGACGAGAGGTGTGCCGGCCGCAACGGCGAGGGCACCGAGGGTCGCCCGCTCGAAGATGTGGCTCGGCCAGATGGAGGTCATGTTGCCGCCGCCGGCGATGACGACGGCGTCGGCGGTCTGCACGGCCCGCACGATGTCGACGGCCGGATCTCTCGGCTGGATCCTGCCGGTGAGGATCTCGTGCATGCGCCGCTCGCTCGCGGCGCGGTCGCCGCCCCCGAAGCCGAAGGTGCGGATCGCGTCGATTCCGTACCGCTCTGCCGAGTCGGGGAGGTTCGACGACAGCCCGGTGATGTCGGTCGCGCCACGGGAGCGGAGCTCGATGGCCATGGCCTCGAACATGGCTTCGTCGCCCACGTGAAGCATGCCGTCGAGGGGGCCGATATCGCCGATGGAGACAATGCGCATACCACTTGATATCACGCGACGGAACAGCCAGCTTGCCGTCGGGTTCGACCGATACGATTGCGGGTCGGCCGCCTCGGCCGCGCTGGAAGGAACTGCCGTGGGAATCCTGACGTCACTCGATGCGGTTCGCAATGCCGACCGCGTCATCGACGCCCTGCGTCTTGCCGACGACCTCGCGTTCGATGCCAATCGCGACGGTGGTGCGCGCACCATCCGGGTTCTCACCTCCGCGCTGCAGGGCGACGACCAGATCGCCGCCATCGCCGCCGTGCATGCCCTCGCCCAGGTCTTCGATGCCGAAGCCGATGTCGCGCTCTCCGCATTGCTCAGCGACGACCGCGGATTCATCCGCGAGCACGCGGCGTGGGCCCTCGCCTCCCGCCTTCCCCGGTTCGACACGATCGGCCGTCTCGTGGCCACCGTTGCCGCGGGCGGCTTCGGCGGCATGCTCGCCCAGCGCACCCTCGAGCAGTGGTCGGCGCCAGCGGCCGCTCCCGTTGCCATCGGCATCGAGGGCGCCCTGCTCGGCATCACCGACCCGGATGCCCGCTACCGCCTCATCGAGACCCTCGGCCTTGTGCGCGACCGCATCGCCTCCGGGCCCCTGCTGCGCATCGTCGCCGACCCGCTCGAGACCGACCAGGTGCGTGTCGCGGCGATCTCCGCCCTCGGTCAGCGCCGCACCGACCAGGAGGTGCCGGCCCTGCTCGACAGTCTCGCCTCGGGGGACGGCGTGCTCGCGGATGTCGCACGCCTCGCCCTCGTCGACCTCGCCGCTGCACCCCTCGCGCCGCGCACCCCCGGCCGGTTGAGCGTCGCCCAGCTGTTCCTGCACGCCGACATCGATCCAGAACTCGCCCACGCCGGTCGTGGTGACAACGGCGGCATCGCCACCCTGCTCGTTCGGCTCGGCGACGCGATCGTCGCGGGCAATCCCGGCGCCCGTGTGCTGACGATGTCCCGGGGATCGGTCGGCGACGCTCTCGACAGCGTCACCTCGATCACGGGGGCCAGCGCCGGGCACTCCTATGGCCGCATCCCGCTGCTCAGCGAGCCGGTGCAGTCGGCGAACGCGTGGCCGCTGCGCGTGGCTGCTCGCCGCGGCATCCGTCGCCTGCTGCGCGCGTCCGGCGGCATCGACGTCGTGCACCTGCGCATGGCCGACGTCGGCAGCCTTGCCGCGGCCGACGTCGCACGCGAGCTCGACATCCCGGTCGTCTTCACTGTCGCGCCAGACCCGCACGCGGTCATCAACACCCTCGACCTCTCTGGCCGGCTCTCGCACCGCAACTTCGGCGACGTCGACGAGACGGAGCACTTCTGGTTTCGCGCTCGCCTCGTGCAGCAGCTCGCCGCCAACGCGGCGCACACCGTGCTCTTTCCCCGCCCCGCCCTCGCAGAGGACATGCGCACGCTCGTCGGCATCGACATCACGAAGCATCCTGAGCGCCACTCGATCGTTCCGGAGGGCATCGACCTCGACGTCGTCGACCGGGGCGTCGAGGAGGCGGCAGACTACTCCGCCGGGCAGCCGGCGACGCCAGCGCTCGCAGAACTCACCGAGCTGCTCGAGCAGCTGCCGGCCGAGCGGCGAGGGCTTCCCCTCATCGTCAGCGTCGGCCGCTTCCACCGCGTCAAGGGCATGGCGACGATCGCCGACGCCTGGTCGCGCGGACCGCTGCACGAGCGAGCCAACCTGCTGCTCATCGGCGGCGACCTCGTGAGCCCCTCGGCCGACGAGCGGGAGCAGCTCGCCCTCATCGACGCGACGGTCGAGCCGACGCGGCGGCGTGAGGCCGGCCTCATCCTCGCGGGCCACCGGCCCAACGACACGGTGGCGCGGTGGGTCGCGGCAACACGGTTCGGCGTACCCGGTCTTGCCGCGCCGCGCGGTATCTACGTCTGCGGCAGCCTCAAGGAGGAGTTCGGCATCGCCCTGCTCGAGGCCATGGGGGCCGGGCTGTTCGTGGTCGGCCCTGACGCGGGAGGCCCAGCCACCTACGTCGAGCAGGGCGTCACCGGTGTGCTCGCGCCGACGTGGGATCCCGCGCGCCTCGGTGAGGCGATGACAGTGGCCCTCGACGCGTCGCAGGGCGAGTCGGGCGAGGTGCGTGCGCTGCGCTCGCGGGCGACCGTGGAGAAGAGCTTCACCATCCAGGCCATGGCAGCCGCCCTCGACGGCGTCTACGCGCGCGTCGACGAGGAGGAGAGCGAGCTGCGCGAGTCGGTGTCGTCGCTGTGACACTGCTCGTCATCAGTCCCGACTACGCCTCGCACCTGCTGCCGCTCGCGACGCTGGCCACGGCGTGGAAGGCCGCGGGGCACCGAGTCGTGGTTGCGACGGGGCCGGCCACGGCATCCATTGTCGAGTCCTTCGGGTTCGAACGGGTCAACCTGCAGCTCGGCAAGGGCTCCAACCCCGGCACCATTCGCGCGGAGGACCAGCCGACGGGGGAGGACGACGCGCTGCGCGGCTTCTTCGACGCCACCCGTCTCGGCATGGTCGAGACCCTCGAGTACCAGGCAGAGGCACGCCTGAGCGACCTCATGTGGGAGCCGGTGCGCGTCGGTCGCGAGGTGCAGGCGGTCGTGAGATCTGTGGCGCCAGACCAGATACTCGTCGACCACCTCGCGTTCAGCGCGCGGCTGGCGCTTGCCGCGGCGAAGGTGCCGTACGCGGATGTCGTGCTCGGGCATCCATCAGCGCTGCCCCAGGCCGGCGAGGTTTACGGGTTTCCGCCAGCCTGGCCCGCCGCGTTCACTCCCAGCGCCGACAGCCTCGATCGCCTTCGCGAGCTCTGCGAGCGGGTAGACGCGCGCTTCACCGCGGAGTGGAACGCCGCCCTCGCCGAACTCGACCCGCAGGCGTCGCCGAGCGCGAGCGCCTTCGCCGAGCACGGCGACACCCTGTTCTTCAACTACCCGGCAGAGCTCGCCGAGCCGCGGGATGGCGTCTTTCTCGGCTCGGCCGTGCGGGCAGAGCCGACCGACGACGAGGTAGAGGACTGGCTGGCCGCGAGCGACGAGCCCTTCGTCTATGTGAGCTTCGGCAGCTTCCTCTCTGTGCGCGACGACGTGCTGCAGCGCGTTGCCGACGCCATCGCCTCCCGTGGCCTCCGCGCCGCGATCGCCACCGGCGAGAGCACGGTTGTTGCGCCGGCCGGCTGGCTCGTGCGCGGCTTCCTTCCCCAGGTGCGGCTGCTGTCGAAGGCCGCCGCTGCGGTCACCCATGGTGGCAACAACAGCGTCACCGAGGCCATGAGCGCGGGCGTTCCGCTGCTCGTGCTGCCATTCTCGACCGACCAGTTCGCGGGCGCCGCGGCGATCGAGAGCAACCGTCTTGGCCTGGCCCTCGCGCCGAACACTGCGACGGTGGACGAGCTGGCGGATGCCGTTCGCCGGGTTCTCGACATCGGCCCGCTGCCGATCGCGGCGTCGCTGCAGTCGCGGCCAGGAGCCGCGCGTGCCTACGAGGCCGTGAACACCAACTGAGTCATCGCCTCTCGCGAGGTCGAGGCGTCGGTGTAGCGCTGCATGAGCGCCGCATTGAGGTCGTACTGCGGGCCCTCGCGCAGCTGCGTCTCGTGGTGGAGGGCGTACACGGCACCGGGATGGCGGCGCGGGGCTTCGCCGAGGAGCGTCTCGTGCGCGACGTACCAGGCGGCATCCTCGAAGCCCCAGCCGCGAAAGCGCTCGTCCTGCCCGCCGTGGTTCCACCACGTGGCCGGGGTGGTCACGTAGACGCCGCTGCGAGCGCCGATGACGAGCTCGTACTCGCAGTCGGCCGGATCTGTGCCGGAGAGGAACTGGGCGGTGCCGTCGCGGCCGAGCCAGTGGTAGCGGTCGTACGGAAGGTGAACGACACCGCTCGTCGCGGCCTGCTCGATGGCCTCCAGCAGCGGGTCGAGCTCTGGAACGGTGTCGGCATCGTTGATGACGACGACCTCTGACTCATCGGCGATGGAGCGAATACCGAGATTTCGGCACCGCGAGAGGTTGAACACCTCGTCGTCGGAGTCCACCGGCACGATGACGGCCCCGGGAACGTGCTGTGCGTACCACCGCTGCAGGGCGTCGAAGGCCGCTACCCGCGACGGCTGCGACCGCCACGGCACGAGGATGGTGACCACTATGCGGTCGCCTTCGGCTCCACGCGAAGGCCTCCGGGCGAGTTTGCACCCTCGATGAGCTGGTCGAGCCACTCGCGGTCGATGTCCTGTGCTCCGTCGTCGAGCCGGAACTGCATGGCCGTCACCGGCGAGACCCACAGGGTCGTTCGCGTCGTGCCAGCGCCTGGGAGCACGAGGGCGAAGCTCTCGTTGCGGCGCAGCTTGGCGAGGCTGACGATCTCGACATGGGCGAGGGTGCGGTCGTCTAGCTCGAAGGAGTCTGCGGGTGTTCCGTACATCAGCTGGCCCATGGTTGCCATCCTATTCTGACGGGTACTCTGGCTTGACCGGCCGCGAATGCGGCGCCGCCACTCTCAAGGAAGCTGGTCTCCCTGTGATCGTCAACAGGCTCACCGTCGATGGCCGTGACTACTTCCTTCCCGACCCGGTGACCGAGTTGAAGGGCCGCATCCTCGAGGCCATCAAGGCCGGCGGCGGCTACGTCAACATCCCGCCGCTGCGATCGGGGCCTGGCATCGACATCCTCTTCTCGCCGGGCATGCCCGTCGTATGGACGCAGATCGAGGTGGGTGGCGACCCCGCCTCTGCCACGGAGCCAGAGGCCGATGCGAGCGGCACCGATCTCGACGACGCGAGCTTCAGCCACCTCTAGTCCTCCAGCAGCCGCTCGAGGGTCTCACACGACATGGGGCGGCCGATGAGGTAGCCCTGCCCGCGTGCACAGCCGAGGACGCGTGCCCGGTAGAGCTGGCCGATCGTCTCGATGCCCTCCGCGACCACGACGATGCCGCGGGGTGTCACGGCAGCGACGATGCTCGTCATGAAGTCGGATGCCTTCGTCGTGCCGTCCTGCAACAGCGACAGGTCGAGCTTCACCTCGCTCGCCGGCAGTGCATCCACGAGTGCGAGTGTTGCGTGACCAGCCCCGACGTCGTCGATGGAGACGCCGATTCCGAGGGATCGCAGCTGCTCCAACAGGGTGACGACCTGGGGAAGGTCCTCGATCGGCAGCGACTCGGTGATCTCGATCGTGAGGGCGTTGGCCGGCAGCGACTGGCGGGCGAGACCGGCGGCGATGTGCTCGACGACTCCGGCGTCCCGCAGCTGCACCGGTGAGACGTTGACAGAGACAGAGAGCGGGATGCCGCGGTCGGCCCAGTCTGCCGCGCACTTCATGCCCTCATCGAGCATGAACCGCCCGATCTCGTGGATCGCACCGCTGTCTTCTGCGAGGGGGATGAAGTTCGACGGCGGCACGATACCGAGCGTCGGATGCCGCCAGCGCACGAGCGATTCCGCCCCGAGGATCGCCCCAGTGGCAAGGTCGGCCTGCGGCTGGTACTCCGCGTAGAACTCGCCACGCTCGACGGCTCCGACGAGGGCGTCAGCGAGGGCGCGGCGATCGGAGAGGGGAGGCACCGTGCAATTCGACGCCCTCGCGGCATCCGAGTCAATTGTGCAGAAAATGTTGCGGCGGGGTGGGGGAATGGATATGGTGCCCGAAAAATCAAGCCCCTCTGGCGAATTGCCGCGCGAGGGCGCGCCCCGTACTTTTAGGAGTGGCGACCGCCCCGACCCGAAGCAGGCAATGTGAGTCCAGTACTGAGTCGCGAGGCCGTCGTGGCACGCAACAACGTGGTGGTCTCCGGCAACCCCGATGGCCGGCCGATGCTGTTCGCGCACGGGTTCGGCTGCAGCCAGCAGATGTGGCGCTATGTCGTGCCGCACTTCGCCGAGCGTTTTCGCATCGTGCTGTTCGACCACGTCGGAGCGGGCGGTTCCGACCTCTCGGCATACGACCCGCCGAAGTACGACGCCCTCCACGGGTACGCGGCCGACGTCGTCGAGATCATCGAGGCCCTCGACCTGAGTGACGTCGTGTTCGTCGGCCACTCCGTCAGCGCGATGATCGGGGTGCTCGCCTCGCAGCGGGTGCCGGAGCGCTTCGGGGCCCTCGTGCTCGTCGGCCCGTCGGCACGCTACGTCGATGCCCCTGGCTACACGGGCGGATTCACCGCAGACGCCATGGACGGACTCCTCGACGCCCTCGACGCCAACTACCTCGGCTGGTCGGGCGCGATCGCCCCGGTCGTCATGGGCAACAGCGACAGGCCAGAGCTGGGGGAGGAGCTGACAGAGAGCTTCTGCCGCATCGACCCCGCCATCGCGCGGCATTTCGCGCGCGTCACCTTCCTGTCAGACAATCGCGGAGACCTGGCGGGTGTCACCACCCCGACCCTCGTGCTGCAGTGCACCGACGACGCCATCGCGCCGCTCGCTGCCGGGCGGTTCGTTCACGAGGGCATTGCCGGCAGCGAGCTCGTCGTGCTGACCGCGAAAGGGCACTGCCCCAACCTCTCTGACCCCGACCAGGTGGCCTCCGAGATGGCCGCCTTCCTTGGCTGACCCCTCGCACTACGCGGCGCTCTGGCACTCCGCCCCGTGCGGCCACCTCGTGACCGACGACGCCGGCACCATCGTCGACGTCAACGCCACGCTCCTCGCCTGGACGAGCTACGAGCGCGACGCCCTCGTCGGCACGGCGTTCGCCGACCTGCTCGACCCGGGCAGCCGCTTCTTCTACGAGACGCGTCAGATGCCGGTGCTTCGCCTCAACGGCGAGGTGCGCGAGGTCTCGCTCTCCCTTCGCCGACCCGACGGAAGCGCGTTCCCCTCGCTCATCAACGCCGTTATCGCCGACGAAGGCACCGTGCAGGTCTCCGTCTTCGACGCCACAGAACGACACGGCTACGAGCGGGAGCTGCTGCTTGCCCGCCGCGCGGCCGAGGCCTCAGAGCAGAGCGTGCGGGTGCTGCAAGACGCCTCGCGCGACTTCGGCGACGCCACGACCTCTGCAGAGCTCGCGGAGGCCGTGGTGGCGAGCGTGCGCACCGCCCTGACCGCCACCTCCGTCGCGCTCGTCATGCCTGGCGCGGATGGCGCTCTCGTCTCGGTGGCCGGGCTGCACGAGCCCGGTGCCGTCGCAGAGGACTGGTGGCCATCGGCCGTCGCCTTCACCGAGGCGCGCATCGTCGCCGTCGCGAACCCGGAGGAGGCGTACGACGAGCGTGTCGCCAACGGGCTGCGCGGGGCGCAGTTGGAGGCGGTGCTCGCGGTGCCGCTGCTGGATGCCGCGGCTGGTGCTGCATCCACTCCGCTCGGTGCGGTCACGAGCTTCTTCGGCCGCGGACGCAGCTTCGACGAGGAGACGATCGCCCTCGCCTCCGCGCTCATGCGCCAGGCGGCCCAGGCGTTCGAGCGGTTGCGCCTCACCGCGAAGCTGGAGCAGCTGGCGCTGCGCGACCCGCTCACGGGGCTGGCGAACCGCTCGCTGCTGTCGGAGATCCTCGGCCGGGCTCTCGCCCTTGCGGCGCGTGAGGCCTCGCACCTCGCCGTGCTCTTCCTCGACCTCGACGGCTTCAAGCTCGTGAACGACACCCTCGGCCACGCGCGCGGCGATGCCCTCCTGCTCGAGGTCACCGATCGCATCGCCGGGGCCGTGCGGCAGAACGACGCCGTCGGCCGGTTCGGTGGCGACGAGTTCGTGATCGTCTGCGAGCTCGCCGACGCGGATGCCGCCGGTGCGATCGCAGAGCGCGTGCGGTCGGCGCTCGCGGCTCCGTTCACCGCCACGAGCCTCCCGGTCAGCGCGAGCATCGGCATCGCGCTATGGGGGCCAGACGACTCGGTGGCGACGACCGTCGACCAGGTTCTCATCACCGCAGACAACGCGATGTACCGCGCGAAAGCAGCCGGCAAGAACCAAGTGATGATCGATCACGTGTGAAGATAGTGATCCGAAAAGGCTCAGCACAGGAAGGACCGTCGTGGGCACCCTCACCTATGATTCGAAACTGACCGCGACGTTCGACGACCGCGTGCTCGCCCACCTTCAGGTAGTGATCTGGGCCAAGATCCGCCGCGGTGAGCAGTTCTCCTTCACCTGGACCGACCCGTCGCGCAATGGATACGGCCGCACCTCGATCTGGATCAGCCCGACGATCTCGCTGAGCTTCCAGTACTTCGGCAGCAAGTCGCCGGCAATCAACGGGCAGTGGGTTCAGGCCCTCACCAAGTCGGCGAACTCGGCCGGTGGTCTTCAGCTCGTGCCGGAGCCCGGCGGGCCAGAGGCGCCGTAGCGCGTGTGACTAGTGCGCGCTGCGCAGCTCCCAGCCGGTGCCTCGTGCAACGACGCTGAACTCGACCTCGTGACCGTGTGTATCGGCCGCTCGCAGTGCCCAACCCTCGGCGCTTGGCTCCGCGGCGGTCACGCGAAAACGAGTGCTGGCATACACGATCCGCACGGGTGCACCATTCGAGAACCACAGGGCCACCGGGGCCCCGACGCTCGACGGGTGCAGCAGACTCATCGCAGCAGCACACCGAAGGTGTAGGCGATGCCCAGCAGGGAGAACAGCAGAAGGCCGATGGTCACCCGGCCGACGACCCGCTCGCGCTGGTCGATGTCGATGCCGAGGTTGTCGTGGTCGATTGCGACCTGCGCAGAGGTGAAGTCGTCGAAGCGGCCGACGATGCGCCCCCGCGCGTCTGTCGAGATGTAGCGGCCGTCACGGCGCTCGATGGTGCCGAGCGGGTCGTTGCCGTTTGCGGCGACCCAGAGGCCGCGGTCGGGGTTCGTCCACGAGACGGAGCTAGCGTGCGGCCTAGTGAGTGCGATAGTCATTCGGTCGATCCTTTCCGTCTTTTGGGTGGTTCCTGAAAAGTACCTCAACCCTGTTCGGGGGGCACTTTTCCCGGCAACGGTTGACATTCCGCCCGTCGAGGAGTAGCGCTACTGTCGTTGCATGGCCGAGCCGCACCCCCGGGTAGTCGACCCGCAGCATCCCGTTGTCGCGTGGGTGCGCGGGGTCTGCATGGGCTACCCAGAGGCCGCGGAGGTCGAGGCGTGGGGAAGGCCGACGTTTCGGGCAGGCAAGAAGATCTTCGTGCTGGTGGGGGCATCCATGGATGACAGCCTCACCATGGTCTTCAAGCCCGGCTCCGCAGATGAGCGGCTCTCCTACCTCGAGCGCCCCGGCTTCTACAGCCCGCCATACTGGGGCCCGGGCGGATGGCTCGCGGCTCCCCTCGATGGCCCGGTCTCGCGGGAGGAGCTCGCCGAGATCATCGACACGTCGTACCGAATGGTGGCTCTCAAGCGGCAGGTTGCGGCGCTCGATTCCACGGCCCTCCCCTCATCACCTCACGAGATTCAGGCCCACCCGCCCGCCGTCGTCGATATAGCCCCGGATGCTGCCTCAGCCTGAATTTCGCACGCTCACTGGGTCGGTCTTGGACGGTGCGAACGGCTGGTATAGTTTTCAGGTTGGCTTCGAGTCGTACGTTCGAAGTTCAACGCCAATGCGCCCGTAGCTCAGCGGATAGAGCAATTGACTACGGATCAATAGGCCGGGGGTTCAAATCCCTCCGGGCGCACTACTCAAAGCCCTCGCGAATGCGGGGGCTTTTGTGGTTCGTGGGCTGCCGTGGTGGAGCGCGCGGCCGCATCCGCTGGTGCGAGTGGGCCAAGGGCCGGGGCCAACAGGCCGCTGATGGTGCCGAGGACGGCACCGGCCGCGGCACCCGCGAGCGCTGCGAGCAGTGCCACCGGCGCGAAGGCCCAGTCTGCCTCCGGAGTTGTCGCCCCGGCGAAGATCGTCACCATCGCCGGCATCCACGCGAGTGCGCTGACGGTGATCCATCTCCATGGATGCCGAACCAGGCCGACGAGTCCGCCTGCCTGTGCGGCCCCGAGTGCGACGCCCATGACGCCGCCGAGCGCCCCGGCCATCAGCAGCACGAGGGGGAGCGGCGGCTCGGTTCCGTCGGCGGGCGTCAGTCGACCCGGAGCCGATGCGGCAGCCCAGCCGATCCCGGCGACGAGCACCGTCGAGACAACCCACCGCCGAGCGCTGAGACCGGGAAGCCAGCGCTGCAGAACCAGCCACTGCAGAAGGCCGAGGGCGAGCCCCTCGACCAGTCCACCGCCGATGATCAGGAGAAGGGCGAGGGCGGGGCTCCCGTCGCGCAGACTCTGCACGGCGTCGGCGGCACGCGCGGCGGCGGCCGACGCCGACATGCCTATCGTCTCCGCGGCGGTGCAGGCGAGGATCCACGGTGCGAGGGGAAAGCTGCCGGTCATCGGGGTCTCCCGTCAGTGGTCGTGACCACCTCAAGTTGACGCCAGCGAGACCCGCCCCCACAGGGTCGAAGGTCCTCTGCGGGGCTGCGCTCAGTGCGCCGCCGCGAGCGCCTGCTCGAGGTCGGCGATCAGGTCGTCGACGTTCTCGATGCCGACGGAGAGGCGCAGCAGGTCGATAGGCACGGGGGAGCCGGCTCCCTCGATGCTCGCGCGATGCTCGATGAGGCTCTCGACGCCGCCGAGCGAGGTCGCACGCTTCCAGAGCCGGGTGGATGCCGCAACCGCGACCGCGGCGGACTCGCCGCCCGCGACCCGCACCGACAGCATCCCGCCGAAGCCGCCCTGCATCTGGCGGAACGCGACCTCGTGACCGTGACCGGACACCAGCCCGGGGTAGAGCACCTCGGCAACGAGCGGATGGCCGTGGACGTGCTCGGCGATCGCCAGGGCCGAGGCGCTCGCGGCCTTCACGCGCAGGTAGAGCGTGCGCATGCCGCGCACGAGCAGCCATGACTCGAAGGAGCCGAGGGTGCCGCCGCCCTGGGCACGCACGGCACGCACCCGCTGCCAGTGCTCGTTGTCGGCTCTGGTCGTCAGTGTGCCGGCGGTGAGGTCGGAGTGCCCGTTGAGGTACTTCGTGGCCGAGTGCATCACGAGGTCGGCGCCGTGCTCGATGGGCCGGGTGAGCACGGGGGTGGCGGCCGTCGAATCGACCGCGAGCAGGGCGCCGGCCGCGTGCACGATGGATGCCGTCGCTGCGATATCCGTGATCGTCCAGAGCGGGTTGGCCGGGGTCTCGATCCACACCAGCTTCGTGGAGCCGGGACGCACCGCTGCCGCGACCTCGTCGACAGACGTCATGTCGATGAGCTCGACATCCAGTCCCCAGGAGGTGGCGAAGCCAAGGAGCCAGTTGCGCAGGCTCCAGTACATGACCTTCGGGGCGAGCACGTGGTCGCTGGGGCGGAGGCCCTGGAAGACAGCGGTTGCCGCCGCCATGCCGCTCGCGAACAGCAGCGTCTGGTGCCCGCCCTCGAGCGAGGTGATGACCGCCTCGGCCTGGTCGAAGGCCGGGTTCTGGTCGCGCATGTAGACGCGGCCAGAGCTGTAGCCGTTGTCTGCATCGCGCAGGAAGGTGCTCGAGACGTGGATGGGCGGGTTGATCGCCCGCGTTGTCTCGTCGATCCAGCCGAGCGCCTGGGCGGCTACGGTCTCGGGGCTTGCATCATCGATTGGCATGAGCCAATGCTAGACAGCGCTGGCGGCGCGACCACAGCAGCCAGACGCCGAGGCCGGCCATAGCGGCAGCGAGGCCTAGCAGAAGGCTGGACTCATCGCCGGATGCGGCCAGCGTTGCCGCGGCGACCGGTGCGATGTACTCGTACGCACCGGAATCGTTGGGAAGGGAGCGAGGCAGACCGCGCGCATCTGAGGTGACAGTGGAGGCGCCGGGCACCGCGTCGACCGCGACGCTCGTGGATGGAAGAGCGATCGTGCGAACGGCGCCGCCGTTGTCGGCAAGCACGGATGCGCCGAAGAGGCTTGCCGTCGTCAGCCCGAAGCGCGTGCTCGGGTCGAACACGGCAACCGCTGCATCGAGGTAGTTCTCTGTGGCCAGATCGGTGGTGAAGAGATTGCCGCCGAGGTCGGTCGCCGGAGCCGCCCCGTCGATGGCGATCTCGGTGCGCGTGTTGTCGGCGAAGATGTTGCCCCGCAGCTCGATCAGCGCGTTGCCGTTCGACCAGATCGCCTGGCCACCGGAGGGCTTGTCGATGAGGTTGTCGCGAAACGTCGACTGCTGCACGATGCCGCCGCTGATCGTGAGGGTGGCGCCGAACCCGGTGACGTCGGAGACGGTGTTGCCGACGAAGGTCGAGTTGGCCACGACGACGTTACTGGCCGCAGCGGCTCCACTCGATGAGACGGCGGCGTTGCCAACGAAGGTCGACGAGTCGAGTGTGAGCGTCGATGTCACGATGGCACCGCCATAGCCGGAGCTCGAGTTGGAGTCGAAGGTCGTCGAGCTGAACGACGAGTCGCCGCCGTAGTACGCGCCGCCGCGCTCGGCGCTGTTGCCGGTGAAGGTTGACCGCTGCACGGTTGCGGCGCTGGCCGCGAGCGCCCCGCCGCGACCGGCCTGGTTGTCGTCGAAGGTGGAATCGGAGATCGCGACAGTGTCTCCCATGATCGCACCACCGAAGCCGAGGAGTTCCCGGCCACCGGTGAATCGGATTCCCTGCACCGTGAGGGTGCTCGGTGCCGACGATATGAGGATGCCGTGGGTGATGCTCGCGCCGTCGGGCACTGCCCGAAGCACAGCACCGGGGAGCCCGAACATGGTCACGTCACGGCCGTACTGCAGGCGCGCATCGAGCGCGATCTCGCCGCTGACGCAGATGACAGGCACGAGCGCGTCGTCGAGGAGCAGCTGGATATCGGCGGCAGTGTCGGGACTCGCCACGGTGTTGGCCGTGGTGCAGTCGCCCGCGGTGGCCGCCTCGGCAGGGGAGGCGGTCGCCACGGAGGCCACGGTGAGGAGCCCGCCGATCGCGATGACAGCGACGACGAAGGGAAGAGGTGTGCGCACGGGGGTCTCGGGTTCCGTCGGGGGCAGGGAGTGCTCGCAGTCTATGGCCGACGCGTGCGGCGACGGGGCTCTAGCTGTGGCTCGTCCAGACGGTGGCGATCACGATGTTCGCGACCGTCAGGCCACCAAGTACGGGAACCACCCAGCTGGCGAGTGTGTCGCGCTTCTTGTTGACGAGGGCGATCACGAGGATCGCGATCAGGATGGCGAGCTTGACCCCGATCTTGACGTTGTTCACGTCATGGCCGAGCGGGTACTGCAGGCCGACAAGGATGATGCCGGTGGCGAGCATCGTCCACGCACCGTGGACGATCGCCGGGAGGATGCGGGTCGTGCCGAGCTTGATCGAGGAGATCTGCACGAGCACGCCGCCGAGCAGGCTTGCGACGCCGATGATGTGAAGGGCGAGCACGACATTCTTGAGGATTTCCATGGCCCGATGCTACCGAGTTGGCGCCGAAAGGGCCCCGCCGTGGTCGACGGGGCCCCACAGCATGCCGCTAGGCGGAGACGGGCTCCAGCAGCCCTTCGAGCCGGGCGTAGCTCGTCTCCATGCCGCTGGTCATTCCTGTCGCGAGGATCATGTCGCGCATCTCGGCGTTCGCGTAGGTGATGACGAGTGAGAGCAGCGTGCCGCCCTCGACGGGAGTGAGGGTGAGCTCGTTGCGGGTCGAGCCCTCCATCCCGATCATCGACTCTGTCGTGACCGCGCGGTACGGCTTCTCCGACTCGAGCAGCTCCCCGGTGAAGCCGAAGCCCTCGCCGCCGCCCTCCGGCTCCCACATGTAGCGGTAGGTGTCGCCGACGGCGGTCGCGATCTCGCAGACCGGCATTGTCCATCCGTCGGGGCCGAGCAGCCACTTCCTCATGAGGTCGGCGTCGTTGTGCGCCTGCCAGACCTGCTCGACGGAACCGCGGATGACGCGGGAGACCCGCACCTGGGTGTCGCTGAGCACCTGCGTGTCGACCGAGCGGTCGGCGGCGAAGGCGGCGAGGTCGGCGAGCACGTCGTCGATCTGCCCCATGGCCTCCGTCAGCCCCTCGAGCATGCCCATCTCGACGAGCTGGTTGAGCTGGTCGGCGGAGTCGAAGCGCGAGGTGGTCGTCAGTCGCGAACCGGTGTCGGTCTTCTCGAAGACGAAGGCCACACGCGTGGCCGGCATGTCGGTGTTGGGAGCCCCGGTGGAATCCGCGAACCAGTCGATGACGTCGAAGGATGTCGGCTTGCTGACGTCGGTCCACTCCCAGCAGCCGTAGCTCTCGTCGCCCCCCGGGCCGGTCATCTTGTAGACGCTGCGGCCTCCCGGTGCCGCGTCGTGGCGAAGGAACGTCGCCGGATAGGTGGGCGGGCCCCAGAAGCGCTCGATCTGCCGGGGGTCGACGTAGGCGTCCCAGACGCGGGAGACCGGGGCGGCGAAGTCGGCGACAACAGTGAGGGTGAGGTGGTCGAGGTCCTTCTCGACAGAGGTGACGGGCATGATGAGCCTTTCTACGTGGATTCTGGTTCTTCGAGCAGCGCGTCGAGGCGGTCGATCCTCGCGCGCCAGATCTGCTCGAACTGGTCGAGCAGGCGCTGCGCCTGGCGGATGCGCTCGGGGTCTCCCCGCACCATCCGCTCCCGGCCGCGCGGTTCCTTGGTCACGAGCCTCGCCTCCTCCAGGACGGCGACGTGCTTCTGCACCGCCGCGAACGACATGTCGTACGCGTCTGCCAGCTGCGAGACCGAGACCTCGCTGACGAGGGTGCGACGCACGATGTCGCGGCGCGTCGTGTCGGCGAGAGCCCGGAAGATGCGGTTCACGTCGTCGTCGGTGAGTTCTGTTTGTACAACCATTTGGTTGTACGTTACGCCTCCCTCATGGGGAGCGCAAGAGCCGTCTCAGACCTTGTCGGTGCGGGTGTACGCGAAGCGGTCGACGCGGCGGCCGGTGATGTCTGTCGGCGTGATGCGCACGTAGTTGAACTTCGGCGTCTGGCTCCACGAGACGAGGTGGTTGACCCCGGTCTCGATGATCTCGGCGTCGCTGTTGAGTCTGGTGGCCCTGCCGTGGATGACGACGCTCGAGTGCCAGCGCCCATCGAAGCTGTCGGCCTCGAAGGCAACGAGGGGAGCAGCGGTGAGGTTCATGAGCTTCGACCCCGGCCCGGAGCGGAACAGCACGGTGTGGTCGTGAACGAGGTAGTTGATCGGGAAGATGTCGACCATGCCCTTGGCCGCGGTCGCGAGCCGACCGAGACCGCCGGAGTGCAGGAGCGCCCAGCACTCCTCCTCGCTGAGCACCTCGATGTCGAAGGATGGACCCGTATCGCTCACCAGCTGCTCGCTTCTCTCCGCGCCCCGCCCAATGCCGGATGCCTACCCCCTCATGGTGGCTCCGTCGCGCGAGCGGCGTTAGGGCCGAACGTCCTAGGAGGCGAGGGCGATGGCGGAGCGAAAGCCGGGGGTCGCGGTGAGGGCGCCGGCTCGATCGACGGCGAGCACGTGAATCGGCCAGCGATCGGCCACGTCGTCGAGCGCATCCGGACCACCGGCGACGATGGCGGTCGCGAGCACATCCGCCGTCACGATGTCGGCGGCCATCACGCTCACCTGAAGGAACGCCGACGCCGCCAGTTCGGCTCCTCGCCAGATGTGGTCGCCGCGCTGGGCGCTGCCAGAGGTGGCGAGTGCGCGCCGGTCACCGCCGAGGTCGATGGCGGTGAGCAGCGCGCTCTGGTCGGCGGGGTCGGCGATGCCCGTGGTCCAGCCGGTGCCGCGAACGAGGATGTCGCCGCCGATGTTGATGGTCCACGCGGGGCATCCTGCCGCATCCAGCATCGCGCCAGCCTGCTCGATCGCCTCGGCCTTGACGATGCCGTTGAGGTCGATCACGCCGTCGGGGCGATGCACAGAGAACAGCGCGTTGGTTGCCGCCCGCCACTCGAGGCTGCGCGCGTAGCTTGCGAGCAGCCGGGGGCTCGCCTCGGTCAGCTGCAGGGCTCCGGCTGCTATCTGGCTTAGCTCCGAATCTTGGCGGTAGAGGCTGAACCGCTCGTCGATTGCCGCGAGAGCCTTCTCGATGTCGGCGACGACGGGAACGAACTCCTCAGGCAGCTCGATGGATGCCATGGTGCCCATCGTCGCGAACACGCGGCGCATCAGAGCCCGGCCTTGTCGAGAGCGGACTGCACGGATGCCAGATAGGCGTCGGTCGTGTACGTCGCGCCGCCGACGTTCGACACGGTGGCGGACTGCGCGGCGATGACCTCCTCGCGCAGCAGGGGAGCAGCGCGGTTGCTGATCTGCACCGACCTGCGGCCGTCGTCGGTGAGGTGGATCGGGGTGACGTCTGTTATCGCCCCGCCAGAGACCGTCACCGCGACCTGAACCGCCCCGAACCTGGTCATGACGCTCGAGCCGGTGAACGTTCCGTCGACCGATGCGGGTGTGGTGCTCGAGCCAGAGGCAGTGGCCGTGCCGGCTCCGGCCAGCGGCTGCGAGGTCGAGGTCTGCGCGCTTGGTGCCGTCAGCGCGGCGCTGCCTGCCTGCCATCCGATCACGAGGATGGCAAACGAGGCGAAGACGCCGCCGAGCACTGCTCGAGTTCTCACCAGTCGAACCTCTCTGCGTGGATCTGATGCGACGGCACCCCGGCGGCCAGTGCGTCTGCCTCGATGGCGTCGAGCCATGCTCCCGGTCCGCACAGGTAGAGGTCGGAGTCGAGCAGGTCTGGGAACGTCGACCGGATGGTGACGCCGCGATTAGCGTCGCGCTCCGTCATCCAGCTGGCGCCGGTCGGGGAGCGGTGCCCGACCATCACGTAGCACTGGGCGCCCTTGGCCTCGGCGATCGCCTGCACCTCCTCCCACAGGTAGGTCTCGTCCTCGCTGCCGGCGCGAAGGAGGATCGTCGCCTCACCCGGGGCGAAGCTCGCGTGCTCGAGGAACGCGCGAATGGGGGTGATGCCGACGCCGGCGGCGACGATGGCGAGCTTTGGCGAGGTGCGGGCAGCATCCGTGAAGAGTCCGTAGGGCCCCTCGATCGATACGGCTGTGCCCCGCGGGATAGCGCTGATGCGCGCGCTGCCCGCGCCAAGGTCGCGCACGGTGATCCTTGCCGTGTCATCGGTCGGCATGGAGGAGAGCGAGATGGGGTGGGAGTGCCACCAGGTCGCGCCCGTCCAGAACCGCCAGACGAAGAACTGCCCACCAGCCGAGCCGAGTTCACGCAGTCGCCGCCCGGCGAGGTGGATCGAGACGACTCCCGGGGCGATCGGCTCGACGGCCGAGACGGTGATGCGGTGCCGAAGACTCGACACCACCGGCTCGACGAAGCGGAAGACGACGATAGAGCCGAGCGCCAGCGCGTAGAGCGAGATCCAGTAGGCGCGCTGAGCGGTTCCCTCGGCGAGCACCCCGCCGACGCTCAGCTGGTGGGGAAGCGCGACGGCGACGGAGACATAGCTGAGCAGGTGGATGAGGTGCCAGCCCTCGTAGCTGAAGCGGCGGCGCACGGCGACGAGCGAAGTGACGACGACGGTCACGATCAGGCCGATCGCGACGAAGGCGAGAGGCATGTCGGGGACTGCCAGCATCGAGGCGATCTCTGCGACCGGGTTGATGCCCTCGGCCATCGCGTAGCCGGTGAGGAGCAGCGCGGCATGGCCGAGCAGAAGGTACAGGGCGGGCTTGCCGAGCGAGCGATGCACGGCGATAGCCCGATCGTGGCCGATGAGCCGATCGATCAGCGGGATGCGGGCGGCCAGCACGAGCATGACGAGGATGAAGTCGGTTCCGACGAGGCCGGCGACAATACCGAGGCTCGTGACGATGTCGCTCGCGGAGCCGAACTGGGCGGCACCTCCCGAGGCGAGGAACAGTGCGGCGGCCGCTGCGCCGGATGACCACAGTGCGATCACGAGCAGGTCGGCGCGCAGCGCTCGTCGCGCGTACCGCCGCGCGAAGTCGGGTCGCGCCGCGCGGTGCGGCATCGACGTCACGGGTAGCGCCTGAGTGCTCATGAGACCACTGTCGACGGCAAAGCTATGCGCCGACTATGAGGGCGCATGCCCTCCGATGTGAATCACACCACCCCGGTGACCCCGAGCAGATTGCCGATGAGGAAGGTCGCGCCGAGGGCGAGTGCGCCGCCGATGACGACGCGAAGCGTTGGCCGAATCCATGG
The DNA here is from genome assembly GCF_057073975.1 of Conyzicola sp. Taxonomy (NCBI): domain Bacteria; kingdom Bacillati; phylum Actinomycetota; class Actinomycetes; order Micrococcales; family Microbacteriaceae; genus Conyzicola; species Conyzicola sp. The sequence goes on from NZ_JBXMIS010000062.1 coordinate 28,825, forward strand.
GCTGTTGCCGATGCGCGCGCCCAGCGCACCCGTGATCGCGAGCGACACCAGCACGGCCGCGAAGGTGACGGGCACCCGCACGTCAGCGGGCGGAAGCAGGATGGCGACCATCGGAAGGGCCGCGCCGATGAAGAAGGCGAGCGCGGAGGCGCCGGCCGCCTGCCACGGGCTGACGACGTCCCGCTCCGTGATGCCGAGCTCCGCCTCGAGGTGTGCGCTGAGGGCGTCGTGGGCGGTGAGCTCCTCTGCCACGAGCTGCGCCGTCTCGGTCGAGAGGCCCTTCGCCTGGTAGATGCCAGCCAGCTCTGCGAGCTCCTGCTCCGGCATTTCGAGCAGCTCGATGCGCTCCCTGGCGATGAGCGCGCGCTGGCTGTCGCGCTGACTGCTCACCGAGACGTACTCGCCGAGGGCCATCGAGATCGCCCCGCCGACGAGCCCGGCCGCGCCCGCGGTGACGATGGGAGCGAGGTCGGATGTCGCACCAGCCACACCGACAACGATGGCAGCGACCGAGACGATGCCGTCGTTGGCGCCGAGCACTCCCGCTCGCAGCCAGTTCATGCGTCCCGCCAGGCCGGCGACGTGCGGTTCGAGGGAGTGGGCGATCGGTGCGGTCATGCGTCAAGCCAATCACCGACGAGGCGGCAGCACTAGGGACCATCGGCCGCGTGCCCTCGGGGCTCGCGCTGGGGAACCGGGACCCCGACTCGATCATCCTGGAGGCGTACGGGCGGGACACTCCGGAGGCGTAGCGCTCTGCTGTGAGCGGATTAACCGCGACAGGACGGGCAGCCGCTGCTTGACTTGCCGCATGGCTGAGATCATCAGAATCGAGACGGCACGCGACCGCCGTGCCACCACCCCAGAGCCACTCTGGCGAGAGCTGCTCGGCGAGCGGCTGCGATCCCTACGACTAGAGCAGGGGCAGAAGCTCACCGACACCGCGGCCCGAGCCGGCATCTCGCCGCAGTACCTGTCGGAGATGGAGCGCGGCCGCAAGGATGCCTCGAGCGAGATGATCTCGGCCGTCGCCGGCGCCCTCGACACGTCGCTGCTCGAGCTCGCCCGCGACATCGGCCAGCGCTCGCCTCAGGCCGGCGTCATGCTGCTCGCTGCCTGATCTCGTCGATGAGGCCGTAGTCGCGCGCCGCCCCCGCGGTGAAGATGCGGTCGCGGTCGGTGTCGCGCCGCAGCGTCTCGATGGATTGACCCGTGTGCGCAGAGAGCACCTCCTCGATGTCGCCGCGCACCCGCACGAGCTCGTCGGCCTGCAGGATGAGGTCGGGGATCGCCCCGCGCCCCTGACCGACCGGCTAGTGCAGCAGGATGCGCGCGTGCGGCAGCGCCGATCGTCGCCCCGCTGCGCCCCCGGCCAGCAACGTCGCGCCAGCGCCGACCGCCTCGCCGACGCACGTCGTCGCCACGGGGGAGGTGATGAACTGCATCGTGTCGTAGACGGCGAGCATCGCAGAGAGGTCGCCGCCCTCGCTGTTGATGTAGAGGTTGATCTCCTGCCCTGTACCGTCGGCCTCGAGGTGCAGCAGCTGCGCGATGAGGGCATTGGCGACCCCGGCGTCGATGGCCGTTCCGAGGTAGACGATGCGCTCAGCGAGGAGGTGCGAGTAGACATCCATGACCCGCTCGCCGCGGGGGTGCTGGGTGATGACGCTGGGGATCGTGTACTGGCTCATGCGTTCACCGACATTCCGATTGGCACGCGCCGCGACGGCATGACCTGGTCGAAGGAGTCGACGACGCGGTCGATGAAGCCGTAGTCCTTCGCCTGCTGCGCGGTGAACCAGCGGTCGTGGAGGGAGTCCTCGAAGACCCGCTCGATCGGCTGGCCGGTGTCGGCGGCGATGAGGCCGAGCACGGTGTCGCGCATGTGCCGCAGGTCGTCGGCCTGCACCTCGACCTCGACGGCCGAGCCGCCGATGCCAGCCGACCCCTGGTGCATGAGGATGCGCGCGTGCGGCACCGCGGCCCGCTTTCCCTTCGTGCCCGACGAGAGGAGGAACTGCCCGGCGCTGCACGCGAGACCGAGGGCGAGCGTCGAGACGTCGCACGGCACGAGGTGCATGACGTCGCGGATGGCGAGCATCGACGCGACAGACCCGCCGGGCGAGTGGATCCACAGGGCGATGTCGGCCATGGGATCGTCGGCCGCCAGCGTCAGCAGCTGGGCGGTCAGCAGCATGCCGTTGTCGTCATCCAGTGCGCCATCGAGAACGAGGATGCGGTGGTGCAGCAGCTGCTGCCTCATCGCGTCGGTGAACATGGGAGGTCTCGCGTCGTTTGCCATGCGCCAAGCGTGCGGCGCAGCGGCCGTCCGATCCATTCAATCTGCGCTCGGCAGATCAGCCCACGGCAGCGGTCAGGGGAACGTCCAGATGCGGCCGCAGGAGGTCGGTCGAGCGCTGCATCCACCCGGAGCTCGGCGAGCTCGAGCTGGTCTGCCAGTCGCTCACCGAACGCAGGTGCTGCGCTAGCTGGACAAAACGTGCGCTTTCGCGAAGCGCGCTGCGAGCTCGGCGAACGCCGCCGAGAGCTCGGGCGGGCCGACGACCTCCATCGGCGCATCGAATCGGCCGAAGGATGCCGCGAGCGCTACCCATGACCACGCACCCATCTCGAGGCTGCAGCGGTCGTCGCCAAGGTCGACCACCGCTCCGTCGGCGGCGAAAGGCGCGACCTCGCTGGCGGAGCGCCCAAGAACGACCGTTCCGCGGCACGGCCACGCATCGGTTTCCGCCCCCTTGAATCGAGAGGCCACGAACTCGTGCACGCTGGCACCCGGCAGCGCTCGCGACGCGAAGCGGGCGCCGTTCGGCGTGCGCGGGGTGATCCTGTCGGCGCGAAAGATGCGCCAGTTGCTCTTGTCGAGATCCCACGCGACGAGGTACCAACGGCCGTGCACGGTCACGACGTGGTGCGGCTCGACACGGCGAGGGGCCGCGCCCTCGTAGTCGAAACGCAGGGTCTCCTTCGCGCGAACTGCGGCCGTGAGCGCGATGAGCACCTCTGGTGCGACTGACCCGGATGAGGTTGTCATCGCCGTGAAGCTCGTTGCATCGAGGCGGTGCCGCAGGCGGGATGGCATAACCTGCCGCACGGTGGCGAGAGCTCGAGTCGCGCCCTCGGCGATGTCGATGCCGCTCGCCGACGCGGTCCGCAGCGCCACGGCGATCGCCACGACCTGGTCGTCGTCGAAGAGCAGCGGAGGCAGCTGCTCGCCCGTGTCGAGCCGATAGCCGCCGTCGGGCCCCATCGTCGCCCGGATGGTGTACCCGAGCTCGCGCAGTCGCCCGACATCGCGGCGCACCGTTCGGTGGCTGATCCCGAGGCGGTCGGCGAGCAGCGTGCCCGGCCAGTCGCGGCGCGACTGCAGAAGGGACAGCAGCTGGAGGAGGCGCGCTGTCGTCGTGGCCGCGGTCATTCTCCAACACTAGGTCGAATGAAGGACCGAATCAGTCCTATACGGGTGATGTGCTGGGAATCCCAACCCCAACCACAAGGAGCCCCAATGTTCACCGTTATCAGCGAGCTCAACTGGCTCGCCATCATCGCCTCGACCCTCGTCTTCGCCGTGCTCGGCGGCGTCTACTTCACCGCGATCGTCGCTAAGCCGTACGCCGTGGCCCTCGGCAACGAGGGCACGCAGCTGCCGAAGCCAGGGTCGATCGTCATCGTCGGGCCACTGATCGCAAGCCTCGTCATCGTGATCACGAGCGCCGTACTGCTGCGCGCGCTCGAGGTCGAGCAGGTGGGCGACGGCGTCGCCTTCGGCCTCTTCGTCGGCATCGGCTACCTCGTTGCCCAGACGGCGACCATCGCCATCAACCCGAACTTTCCGCGGCCGCTGCTCTACACAGCCGTCAACGCGCCGTACTTCGTGGTGTGCATGGTGGTGGCGAGCATAATCCTGACGCTCTGGCACTGATCTCGACCGGGAGGGCCGGGCTTCCCGGCCCTTCCCACATTCGCGGTTGACACGAAACAGATCTCGCGGCTATGGTTTGCTGTAACGTTCCAGCAGTATCCGCAGTGAGATTCGCTGGAACGTTTGAGCACCGCGGCTCACCGGCCGCCCAATGCACGGGAGAACGCAAATGGCAGGCACGTCACCGAAGTCGGGAGTCACCCTCCGCGACATCGCCGACGAGGTCGGACTCTCGGTCAGCGCGGTGTCGATGGCGCTACTCGACCACCCGAGAATCGGCGCGGACGCCAAGGCCCGCGTGCGCGCCGTCGCCGACGAGCTCGGCTATGTCGCGAACTCTGCGGGCAGGGCGCTTCGGGCCCGCCGCGCCGACGCCGTCGCCCTCATCGTTCCGAACACGAGCCAGCACGTCTTCGGGCACGCCTACTTCATGCACGTTCTCACGGGTGTCACCGAGGTCGCCAACGAGAAGGATGCCCAGGTCATCATCTCGACGAACCCCGACGAGTCGCACGGCATGGTCGCCTACGAGCGGGTCATGCGGTCTGGGTCTGTTGACGGGGCGATCGTGACGAGCGCGTCGGTCACCGACGACAACATCCAGCGACTTGTGGCGAGCGGCCTGCCGGTGGTGCTCCTTGGTAACTTTCCATACCTGCCTGATGCCGTGAGCATCGGGGTCGACGACCGGGCCGCCGCCTTTGAGGCGACGACGCACCTCATCGAGGCGCATGGCCGCCGCTCGGTCGCGCACGTGAGCGGCCCGCTCGACCACCAGAGTGCCATCGATCGTCGGGATGGATTTCTCGCAGCGGTGGAAAGGCACGGGGTTGACGGCCGCATCGTCGTCGGCGACTACAGCGAGGAGTCGGGGGCGCGTGCGGCAGAAGAGCTCGTCGGCGTCGACGGCGTGTTCGCTGGCAACGACGAGATGGCCTTCGGCGCAATGACCCGCCTTGGCGCCCTCGGGCTCGAGGTTCCATCCCAGATCTCGATCATCGGCTTCGACGACTTCGGCCTCAGCCGGGTCACGAGTCCGGCGATCAGCACAATGCACGTGCCGGCAGAGCGCATGGCACGGCTTGCAACCGAGCGACTGTTCGAAGTCGTGTCAGGGGCCCGCATCGCGAAGGACGACTTCCACGTCACTCTTCCGGTCGACCTCGTGGCGCGGCAATCGTGCGGCTGCTAGGCGTACCACCGAGAGGGCCGTCTCTCACCCCAAGAAAAGAACCATCTCATACAGCCCAAAGGAGAGCTTTTCCAATGAGAAGAATCGCAACAGCGATCGCGGTGGCATCCGTCGCCGCACTCGCAATCACGGGATGCAGCACCGCTGCGCCCAGCACCGACGGCCCTGTAGAACTCACCCTCTGGACCGGCTTCACCGGTGGAGACCGTGGAGCCTACGAAGACCTGATCACCGAGTTCAACGCGACCCACGACGACATCCAGGTGACGATGGAGGTGCAGCCGTGGGACACCATCGCCCAGAAGCTGCCGTCCGCATGGGCGACGGGCCAGGGTCCTGACCTTGCAACCCCGAACTTCGACCCGAACATCGTGGCGAAGTACCTCGAGACCGACTCGCTGCTCGCCCTCGACAACGTGGGTGACACGAGCCTCCTCGCCCCCGCGGCCATTGAGGCATTCACCGTCGACGGCTCGCTCTATGCGGTGCCAGCCAACATTGCGACACTGCAGCTCTACTACAACAAGGCACTCTTCGAGGCAGCGGGAATCGACGCCCCAGCGACGACCGTCGAGGAGTTCAAGGAGGATGTGGCGACGCTGACGAGCGGCGACACCGTCGGCCTCTCTGTCGCCGAGCGAGAGACCATCCAGATGTGGCCGATCCTGCAGTGGCTCGACGGCGGCGACATCGTCGATGACGAGGGCTGCTCTGTGCTCGACAGCGACGCGAGCGTTTCGGGCCTACAGAGCTGGGTCGACCTCGTCGAGAGCGGTGCGATGCCCGTCGGCCTCACCGGCGCAGAATCCGACTCGCTCTTCGCCGCGGGCAAAGCGGCGATGCAGCTCAACGGTCCATGGGCCGCTGCTGGCTACACCGAGGCCGGAATCGACCTCGGCGTTGCGGCCGTGCCCGTCGGCGTGGACGGTCCCGTGACCCTCGGCTCCACCGTGCCGATGGCCATCGCGGCCGGAACGGAGCACCCCGCAGAGGCGCAGGAGTTCCTCGAATGGTGGACGGGAGCTGACGCCCAGCGCCAGTTCGCGCTTGCGAGCGGCTTCCCACCCGTGCGCACCGACCTCGCCGACGACCCGGAGCTCGCAGCCAACGAGGTTGTCGCAGCGTTCGCCGCGGCTCTGCCTGGCGCGCGCCTCTACCTACCCGGCGTGACCGGCGCTACCCAGGTGGACGCCGAGGCGTACGTGCCATTCATCGGTGAGATCACCCGCGGAACGGACGTGGCGAGTGCTGCTGCGGCCGCCAGCGAGAAGATCAACGCGATCACGGGGTGCGAAGGCTAGTGACCACCGCACCAACCTCCTCGGTCGTCGGGGGAG
>NZ_JBXMIS010000063.1:0-28720 GCF_057073975.1 Conyzicola sp.
GGCTTGACAACAACCTGGCCGCGCTCGACGTCCTCACGCTTCGTGCCGCGCAGCAGCAGACCACAGTTCTCGCCGGCCCATGCCTCGTCGAGCTGCTTGTGGAACATCTCGATACCAGTGACCGTGGTCTTCTGGACGGGACGGATGCCCACGATCTCGACGTCGGAGTTGATCGCGAGGGTGCCGCGCTCGGCGCGACCCGTCACGACGGTTCCACGACCGGTGATCGTGAAGACGTCCTCGATCGGCATGAGGAACGGCTTGTCCTTGTCGCGCACCGGGTCCGGAACGGACTCGTCGACGGCAGCCATGAGCTCGAGGATGGACTTCGTCCACTCTGCGTCGCCCTCGAGCGCCTTGAGGCCGGAGACGCGGACAACAGGAGCGTTGTCACCGTCGAAGCCCTGGCTCGAGAGCAGCTCGCGAACCTCGAGCTCAACGAGCTCAAGGATCTCCTCGTCGTCGACCATGTCGGACTTGTTCAGCGCGACGAGCAGGTACGGCACGCCGACCTGCTTGGCGAGGAGAACGTGCTCGCGGGTCTGTGCCATCGGGCCGTCGGTCGCTGCAACCACGAGGATTGCACCATCCATCTGAGCGGCACCGGTGATCATGTTCTTGATGTAGTCGGCGTGGCCGGGGGCGTCTACGTGTGCGTAGTGGCGCTTCTCGGTCTCGTACTCGACGTGCGAGATGTTGATCGTGATGCCGCGCTGGCGCTCTTCCGGCGCCGAGTCGATCGACGCGAAGTCGCGCTGAACGTTGGTTGCGGACGGGAACGTGTCGGCCAGGACCTTGGAGATTGCCGCCGTGAGCGTCGTCTTTCCGTGGTCAACGTGACCGATCGTTCCGATGTTTACGTGCGGCTTGCTCCGCTCGAACTTGGCCTTAGCCACAGTGGGTCCTCCTCAGGACTCGGTGCTGGGCATCCGAGAATCTCGGATGCTTCGCGAATTGGTGTGTATGTACTTTAGTTGTTTCTGGCTGGGTACCGCTGGGCTCCAGAAGTAGGAGCCCGGTCGAAGCGCCGGTCAGTGACCGGAGCTTCGACCGGCGAACGACGTCATTGACGTCATTCGCCCTTGTTCTTCTGGATGATTTCGTCGGCAACCGCGCGCGGCACCTCGGAGTAGCTGTCAAACGACATGGAGTACACAGCGCGCCCAGAGGTCTTGGACCTCAGGTCGCCAACATACCCGAACATCTCCGACAGTGGCACCTTGGCCGTGACGACCTTGACGCCGGTTGCGTCCTCCATGGACTGGATCTGTCCACGGCGGGAGTTGAGGTCGCCGATGACGTCGCCCATGTACTCCTCTGGAGTACGAACCTCGACGGCCATCAGCGGCTCGAGCAGCACGGGATCGGCCTTGCGAGCCGCTTCCTTGAATGCCATCGAGCCGGCGATCTTGAACGCCATTTCAGACGAGTCGACGTCGTGAGCAGCACCATCGAGGATGATGCCCTTCACGCCGACCATCGGGTAGCCAGCGAGAACGCCGACCGCCATGGACGCCTGGAAACCAGCGTCGATGGATCCGATGTACTCGCGGGGGATGCGACCACCCGTGACCTTGTTCTCGAACTCGTAGATCGTGTCCGGGGTGACCTCAAGAGGCTCGAGCGAGATCTGGACCTTGGCGAACTGGCCCGATCCACCCGTCTGCTTCTTGTGGGTGTAGTCGTGCTTGTCGACGATGCGGCGGATCGTCTCGCGGTAGGCCACCTGGGGCTTGCCGACGTTCGCCTCGACGTTGAACTCGCGCTTCATGCGGTCGACGAGGATGTCGAGGTGAAGCTCGCCCATTCCCTTGATGACCGTCTGGCCGGTGTCGACGTTCTGCTCGGTGCGGAAGGTCGGGTCCTCCTCAGCGAGCTTCTGGATGGCGACACCCAGCTTCTCCTGGTCGGCCTTGGTCTTCGGCTCGATGGCAACCTCGATGACGGGCTCAGGGAACGTCATCGACTCGAGGACGACCTGGTTGTTCGGGTCGCTCAGCGTGTCGCCGGTGGTGGTGTCCTTGAGGCCGATGACCGCGTAGATGTGGCCAGCGGTGACGGTGTCGACCGGGTTCTCCTTGTTGGCGTGCATCTGGAAGATCTTTCCGATGCGCTCCTTCTTGCCCTTGTTTGGCTTCATCAGCTCCGCACCGGAGTCGGCGTGACCGGAGTACACGCGGATGTAGGTGAGGCGACCGAGGAACGGGTGAACCGCGACCTTGAACGCGAGCGCGGCGAACGGCTCGGTCGAGTCGGGGTGACGCTCGATGACCTTCTCCTCGTCGCGCACGTCGTGGCCCTCGGTTGCGGGCACGTCGAGCGGGCTGGGGAGGTAGTCGACGACTGCGTCGAGCATCGGCTGCACGCCGCGGTTCTTGAACGCGGAGCCGCAGAGCACCGGGTAGATCTCGCTGTTGACGGTGAGCTTGCGGATCGCAGCCTTGATCTCGGCGACCGAGAAGTCGGTGTCGCCCTCCATGAAGCGCTCGAGCAGCTCGTCGCTGGTCTCGGCGACGACCTCGAGGAGGGTTGCACGGTACTCGTTTGCCTTGTCGACGAGGTCGGCCGGGATCGGCTCGATCTCGTACTTCGCGCCCATCTCGACGTCACCCTTCGAGTCGCCGCGCCACGTGAGCGCGCGCATCTCGACGATGTCGACAACACCCTCGAAGGTGTTCTCGAAGCCGATCGGGATCTGGATGACGAGCGGGCGGGCGCCGAGGCGCTTGACGATCGTGTCGACGGTGAAGTAGAAGTCCGCGCCGAGCTTGTCCATCTTGTTGACGAAGCAGATGCGGGGAACGTCGTACTTGTCGGCCTGGCGCCAGACGGTCTCGGACTGGGGCTCAACGCCCTCCTTGCCGTCGAACACCGCGACAGCGCCGTCGAGCACGCGGAGCGAGCGCTCCACCTCGACGGTGAAGTCGACGTGACCGGGGGTGTCGATGATGTTGATCTGGTGCTTGTTCCAGAAACACGTGGTTGCAGCGGAGGTGATCGTGATGCCACGCTCCTGCTCCTGTGCCATCCAGTCCATCGTGGCTGCGCCGTCGTGAACCTCGCCGATCTTGTGCGTGATACCCGTGTAGAACAGGATGCGCTCGGTCGTGGTGGTCTTGCCGGCATCGATGTGGGCCATGATGCCAATGTTGCGGACCTTGTTCAGGTCGGTGAGCACGTCTTGTGCCACGGAATTCCTCCGATAGAAGTTTGAATGTATCGGGCTCAGCTGAACCCTCGACCGAGACGGTCTCGGCCTTTTGCCGGGAGGCCCGAAATGGCCTCCCGCTATCGCTTACCAGCGATAGTGCGCAAAAGCCTTGTTCGACTCAGCCATCTTGTGAGTGTCCTCACGACGCTTCACCGCGGCGCCGAGGCCGTTCGATGCGTCGAGGATCTCGTTGGTGAGACGCTCGGTCATGGTCTTCTCGCGACGCGCCTTGGCGTAGCTCGTGAGCCAGCGGAGTGCGAGCGTGTTGGCGCGGTGAGGCTTGACCTCGACCGGCACCTGGTACGTCGATCCACCGACACGGCGGCTGCGAACCTCAAGTGTGGGGCGCACGTTGTCGAGCGCCTTCTTCAGGGTGACGACAGCATCCTGTCCGTTCTTGGCGGCGACGCCCTCGAGTGCACCGTAGACGATGCGCTCAGCGAGGCCCTTCTTGCCGTCGAGCAGGATCTTGTTGACGAGCTGGCTGACGATGGGTGCTCCGTAGACCGGGTCCGCAACTACGGGACGCTTCGGTGCTGGTCCTTTACGTGGCATTACTTCTTGTCCATCTTCGCTCCGTAGCGGCTACGCGCTTGCTTACGGTTCTTGACCGCCTGGGTGTCGAGTGCGCCGCGAACGATCTTGTAGCGCACACCGGGGAGGTCCTTCACGCGACCGCCGCGAACGAGCACCATCGAGTGCTCCTGCAGGTTGTGACCCTCACCCGGGATGTAGGCCGTGACCTCGGTGCCGTTGGAGAGCTTGACGCGGGCGACCTTGCGGAGGGCCGAGTTCGGCTTCTTCGGGGTGGTCGTGTAGACGCGGGTGCAAACACCGCGCTGCTGCGGGTTCGACTTGAGTGCAGGCGCCTTGGTCTTGACGACCTTCGGGCTGCGGCCCTTACGGACCAACTGCTGAATGGTTGGCACTAATAACTCCTTGTAGGTGCTGCACGGTGACAGCGGTGTGATGTTTTACATCCAGACCTCCCCAACTCGCGACACAGATATGTGTCGTTTCGTTGCGATGGGAGGTATGCCGTGGGGGTCATTCCGAAGGAATGCACCCTAGTGTGCTTGTATCGCTACTCGTCGATGCCGGAGCATGCCACGAGCGCACGACAAAGCGCACACCTGCAAAATACTAGTCTTCCCGCTATCGGCGGTCAAATGATCTCGCCCCGGGCGAACGCCCTGCGAGCACGGATGTCACCACAACGACGACACCCGCGAGCACGGCAGGCAGCAGCAGGAACGCACTCGGCGCATACCGGCCAGCGAACAGCAGCACCCAGGAGGGCTCCGCGCGCGTCACGGCGTAGCCGATGCCCCCGACGAGGAGCATGACGAGCCACACGGATACGGCGGCGAGCACCGCGCTGCCCCACGGACGGCGTCCCCGCCGCAGCCGGGAAAGCCACCACCACGTGACGAGCACGGCGGCGGCGGCCATCGACGGACCGAGCAGCGGCCCCGCGTCTCTCTCTGCGATCACATCGGCATTGAGCACGAGGCTCGTGAAGCCCCAGGTCGCAATGAGTGCTGCGCCGTAGACGACGGCCATGAGCGCGGGAAGGATGCGCTCCGTCGTCGACATGACCGCTAGGCGGTGGGAACGAGCTCTGCCTGCTCGCGCTCGTAGTTTGCGCGCGCCTCCGCATTGCGCACGCGCACCGTGCGGCCGCGACGGGCGAGGATGGCGCCGGTCCAGATCGCCACCTCGCGCGCGATGAGCGCGGCCGCGATAGTGATGGGGTTCAGCAGTGCCGCGAAGTAGACGGCGTCGGCCTCCTGGCGCGACATCGACAGCACACCAGACGACACGAGGAGCACCGCTGCTGTGCCGAAGTAGACGCCGGCGGCGACCAGCACGCTGGTGAAGATGTAGGTCCACCATCCAGCGGTGTTCACGACCGCGATGATGATGACAAGCGAGAGGAAGAACAGCACGACCGGCCAGTAGAAGGTCGGTGAGTACAGGAAGCCGATGCTCGGCCTTCCGTTGCTGACGAGGCCGATGAGGAAGACCGCGACCGCGAAGAGGGCGGTGAAGACGATGCTCGCCAGCAGGGCGAAGCCGATGCCGGCAAGACGGTTGCCGCGCTTCTTCGGCAGCACCGGGGCATCGACGACGATGACCTCCTGCACCGGGTGCTCGGCCGGCGTCGTCTCAGCGAGCACGGTCGTCTCCGGGTCGCTGGACGCGGTGATGGGCTCCTCGGTAACGGGAACGTCCTCGACGGCGACCGTGTCGGTCTCGTCGGCCGGTTCGTTCGCCGGCTTCTTGGCGGTGGTGCGCTTGGGAGCCGGTGTGGCAGCGGTCTCCTCCGTCGCGGGCACGGCGTCTGTCGGCTCGACGACGACGGGCTCTGCTGGGGTCTTCTCTGCCATGGTGACTCTCCTTCGCAGCCCGTGCGGGCATCCGGTCGAACGGTGTCAGCCTAGCAAGGGCACCCCCCGAACGGGAGGTGCCCTTGCTGGAGCGCGAATCTAGGCCGCGGGACTTGCCGACGGGCTGGATGACGGGGACGGGGCGGGGGACGGGGAGACCTCTGGGGTCGGCACGTCTCCATCGGCGTCCTCGACAATGTCTGGCGAGTTCGGGTCAAAGAGCACGTAGATCTGCCCGGTGATCTCCCCGCCAAAGGTCACGACAACCGGAACCTTGGACTTCGGGTCGGGCTCGGCACCACCCTCGAGTGCTACCGCCACCTGGTTGACCATGAACAGGCGGTCGCCAGACTGTAGCCCCTTCATAAAGGCGAGCACGGATGCATACGGTCCACTCACCTTGATGTTCATCGGCACGAAGACCAGGTTCGCTGGTGCCTTGGGTGCAGCTTTCGGCTCGCCATCCTCGTCGAGGATGGTTGCGCCTTCTGGCGCCACATAGAGCACGCCGTCCCCGGTTGAGATGGTAGAGACTATGACGCCAGTCGCGGCAGCGAGGCTGTTCACCTGAAGGATGAAAGAGGAGAGATTTGCCCGAGTCGGAATAGACACCTCGGCTTCATCCACCTGATCACGGATGTTCTCGATGTCCTCGTATTCCTTCTTTAGCTGCAGAAGCGTGGCCTGCTCATCGGCGTTGACCGCGTCGACCGCCTCAGCGTTGCTGATGGCTGTCGCGGTCGTCGCCAAGAGCGGCTGAATGCCGAGAAACCATCCGAGGGCGAGCACCGCGAGAACGACAATCGCGGTGCCGATCACCCAGAGCCTGTTGGAGTTCATTCTGCGGCCTCATCTTCATTCTCTGCGGCAGGCGTTTCGCCATCCACTGCAGCCTCGTCATCGACAGCCGGAGCTCCAAACCGGTTGGCAAGTGCCCCGTAGTTGACGTGCATGGTGATGTCGACCGTGTAGATGCCGGTGGAGTCATCCAGTTTGATCGAGTTTGCGGTCGCGTCAGCGAAACCGGGGAGCTTCGCAAGGCTGTCGATCCAGCTCGACACGCTCGGCAGCGTCGGAGATGACGCCGAGAAGCTGATGGTTCCCACCTGCGCAGGTTGGAGCGGGTTCGTACCCTGACTCTCCGCCGAGCCCGGAATCGCCGTCTCTGCTGTCAGAGTGTTGATCGTCGTACCAGCCGGGAGACTCGCCTGCACGAGGTTGAAGTACTCCTGCCAATCGATCTCGGTTGATACGCCGATCAGCTGCGATACCTCGATCTCTTTGAGCTGCTGCTTGAGCTCGCGCACCTCGACGAACTCGAGCTGCTGCTCGCGCAGGCTCTCGGTCTGCGCGTTCGCCACGGCAAGGCGAACCGCAGCAGCTGTGGCCGAGATCAGAGTGTAGGCGTAGACGCCCGCAACGAGAACGACCGTCAGCAGAACTATCCCGATGAGCCCGCGACGCTGCGCGCGAACCTTCGACTCTGCCTTCAGTTCCGGAGGAAGCAGGTCGGCTCGGGGCGAGGCTCCGTAAACGAGCTTGTCGCCCGACTTGTTCTTGTCGCTCATGCGAAGCTCCCTAGTGCAAGGCCGAGCGCGACTGTCATCGACTGTCGATCTGCGAGCGGAGTCTTGGTTGCCGCCTTCGAAATCTCGACGGTGCTGAACGCATCGGCTGGAATCACCTGCATTCGCAGAGCCTCAGAAAGTGCCCGCGAGAACCCCTGTAGGTCTGCACCGCCACCGGTGAGGATGAGCGCGCGCGTCTGCAGCTGCGGTCGGCTGTTCGCGTAGTAGTTGATCGTGTTGCGAAGGGAGGTGATGAGCTCGTTCGTGGTGACGGCTATCACCTCTGCCAGCATCCGCTCGCCCTCGGAGGTGGGCGGCGCGAAGCTCAGTCCCCGAGCGCGTTTGGCCTGGTCCGCCTGCGCTGGACTGATCTCCAATCGCGCGGTCAGCGCTTTGGTCAGATCGTCGCCACCCGCGGGGATCATGCGAACGAACTGCGGAACACCGTCCGTCACGACGACCACGTTGGTCGTGCTTGCCCCTATGTCGACAAGGATGACCGTGCCGTTCTCGGCACCTCCCCTAGCGAGAACCCGGGTGAGCGCGAACGGAATGAGGTCGACCTGCACAGGGTTGAGTCCCGCCTGACGCACGGAGTTGACGTTCGCGAGAACAGACTCCTTGATTGCGGCGACGAGAAGCCCGTTTGCCACTGGCCCTGACTCGTTGACGCCTTCGGAAATCGGGTAGAAGTCGAGCAGGGCGTCCCCCACGGGAACCGGGAGCATATCCTGCACCTGGAATGGAAGGCCCTCGCGAATCTGGCTGAGGGATGCCTTTGGCACAGTCAGGTCACGCGCGATCACGCGCTGGTTGCCGAGCCCGAGCACGACGTCTTTCGATTTGAATCCAGCGGTCGACCAGAGCTTTCTGATGGCGGTGGCAACGGTGTGCACCTCGCGCACCTCGCCGCTGCGGACGGCGCCGTCGGGAAGTGGGATGGACGCCATCCGGACTACCACGGGACGCGCCTTGCCCGCGCCCTCGACCTCGACTGCCCGAATACGCTCGAGCCCAATGTCGAGCCCGACTATTCCCTTTGCCATGTCTCCCCCAAAACTGCCATTGCTGCCCCGACTCGATTCGCTTCGCTAGCCGAGTCCCACGACTCTAAGGTATCCCGCGAAGATCGTTTCACCAGCAAAGATTCCGATCCACGCGCCGATCACCATCCACGGCCCGAACGGAATGCGCGATTTGCGGTTCGCTTTGCGCACAATAATCAGCGCAATGGCGAAGAGACCGCCGACGAGAAACGGTGCAAAGGATCCTACGAGCACGGAGCCGAGTCCGATCCAGCCAAGGTAGAGGCCAAGCACGCCCGAAAGCTTCACGTCACCAAAGCCCATACCGCGCGGATAGCCGAATCGGAGCAAGAAATATGCGGAGAAGAGCGCCGCCGCGGCGATTCCGGCACCGAGGAGGCGGGAGAAGTCGCCGGCGAGAATTGCGGCCGCCGTCAGGGTGACCGCGCCGACAATGTAGCTCGGAAGCACGAGCACGTCGGGCAGGCGATGAACGTCGATGTCGATGAGCGTCAGAGCAATGCTGATCGCCGCCAGATAAAGGTAGGCGACGAGCACGAGCAGTGCAGCGGCAAACTGTCGGGGGTCGGTCGCGGATTCGAGCGCCGGCGCGAAGAATGCTGCCACCCCGATGAACGCGAGGGCGGTGACCCCCTCCACCAGTGGATAGCGCGCGGAGATGGGAGCGCCACAGTCTCGGCAGCGGCCCCGCAGGATGAGCCACGACAGCACCGGAATATTGTCGCGCCGCCGGATGCCTTCGCCGCAGTTCGGGCAGGCGCTCGGGGGGCTCACGATCGACTTGCCCGCCGGTACGCGGTAGACGACCACGTTCAGGAAGGAGCCGATCGCGAGACCGAGAACTCCGGCCACAATGAGTGTTGCTACGAACAAGCTAGCCTCGAGCGTCGAAACGTGCGGTCTCCGTCGCGACGACAGGCGGTCCTGGAGGAGTGGCCGTGCTCTTGGTCGCGCCGGGTACATCCATCTTGACGAAGGTCATCGTGGCGTTGTTCGGGTACTTGGCCGAACCGGAGTAGATCTGGCCGAAGAAGCCGGACATCTGGTTCTTCTGCTCGAACTCGCACGGCGTGTAGAGGAAGGTCTGCACATTGGTGAGGTCGAGGTTGTCGAACAGCAGGTCGCCGTACGTACCAGCCGCACAGGTCGGCTTGGTGTAATTGGGGTCGGTGGCAATAGGGCTGCTCCAGGTGACGAGCGGCGTTGTGCCGTCGGCGAGCTTGGAGTCGGACGGCACGATGAGCTGAAGGTTCTTCTTTGCCCCTGCGGTGCCGACGAAGGCAGTCTGGTTCTTGTTGTCCCATCCAGCCGGGTTCATGATGACGAGGTCGCCGGGCAGCGAGATGTAGTCCTGGCTACCCATAACGGCCTTGATCGTCGTCTTGTTCCAGTTGAGCGGGGCGGTGCAGCCCGTGACCGTGAGGAGAAGCTTGCCCGTCCACCCTGCCTTGAGGCGGTTGAGCACGTTGGCGCAGGTGACCGACTCGATCGTGTAGCCGGTCCAGTTGGTCAGCGCGACGGCGCTGCTCTCGACACGCACCAGGCTTTCACGCGGCGGCGCGACGACCCGGGTGTTGGTCGGGAAGTTGAGGGCGGACGGGAGGCCGACAAGCGGGAGCGGGGGCTGAGATGGCGAGCAGGCTACGAGGCCGGCGCTCGAGGTCGCACACGACGACGCCTTGTTCGAGATGTTCGCCTTCAGAACCTGGGACAGTCCTGAAACAGCGACATACCCACCGACGCGAAGCCCGGAACCGGTGGAGTTCTTGGCCAACAGCTTGCCCGTGGTCGAGACGACGTTTCCGCCCACGATGAGGTTGGAGTTGGTGTTGCCGAGGTCGATGTCCTTGTACGCGAGGATGCTGCCGGCCACCTTGGTGGCGTTGTCGATTGAGACGCTGCCCTCGATGGAGACGACGCTGCCGCAGACCTTCGCTACATACCCGGTCGCGGAGCAGGTGTAACCATTGGCGGTGGTGCCCGTGATGTTGCCGTTGGCAACGACGCTGCCGCCGACCCACGACTGGTTGAGCTGCACACCAGACGGGGTGGGACCCGTGCCGCCCATCGACATGAGGTCGCCGGTCACCTTGAGCTCGTTGTCGGAGGTAACCGAGCCGCCAGCCCAGACGCTGCCCGTGACGAAGCAGTTGTTGTGCGCGGCGAAGTTGCCCTGCACATAGACGCTGCCCTGCAGGGCGATACCGGTGGTGCAGTCGATGTTCGTGTTGCTGTAGAGGTTTGCCTGGCCGAGGCCGGTCGAGTCGATCACCTGCGTGCTGTTGTTGACGATGTAGGAACCATCGCTGAAGAAGACCTTGTCGAGTGTTGCCTTGTTGTTGTTGATGACAATGTCGAGGAAGGCGATGACCGTGCGCTCCTCGCCCGATGTTGCCGAACCGACGGCGCCGTCGGTCGCGGTTCCCAGCGACGTGATGACGGCTTTGGCTGGCACGCCGCTCAGGGAGGATGTTCCGCTGCACGGGAGAGCGTTGTCATCCTTGTCGTAGTAGTCGACCTCGACGTCGTACGACTGACCGCTGCTGAGGGTGATGGTCTTCTCGCAGTAGAAGGTGCTGTTGACCATGGCTGCCCACACGGTGTCGATGCCTGCGTCGGCAGCGGCGCGCGACTGCACCGACGCGCGCGTGATCGAGGAGACCGTCAGTGCGTTGACGGCGGAACCGGCAAGCAGTGCACAGACCATCAGCACCACCGAGCCCACGGCGATCACGCTGATGATGACGGTGCCGCGTTCGGATTCCTGAGTCGTGCGGCGGAGCCTGTCACGGAGTCGAGTCAGTAGCATACGTCTGGTCCTGTTCCTTCGGCCACAAGCGAGCGCTTGACGATGGTGCTGGGGATGAGCACGAGCTGGATGTCGTCCTCGTTGGTCATTGCGAAGTGCAGGGTCACACTGCCGTTGTCTCCACCGAGGCCGAAGAACGTGGCAACCTCGTTGAGCTCCACTCCCTCACCGAGAAGGAGCCAGCGGCGGGTGCCAACGTTCGGGGAGTGGATGTTGCCGGTCTCCGTAAAGCCGACCGGATCCTCGATCATGCTGTCAGCGTCAACAGCGGAGTAGACGGACTTGGTCTCTGGCGAGTAGAACCAGGCTTGGCAGCGCCACACGATGGAGCCGTCCTGCGCCCCCACCGCGACGCGGGCACGCATGAGCTGCCCGGTTGGTGTGTTCGCTCCGACCGAGATGCCGACCGTCTGTTCCGGAGTTGTGGCGGAAAGTGGGCCGGAGGCGTTGCGCACGCCCTCCTGCACTGACAGGGCGATGACCTGCCCGGTGCTCGCCATCTGCGAGAGATCAGTGACCTGCATTCGCGTGGTGATCGACATGATGAGCATGCCACCGGTGATGGTGAGGATGACGACCGAGAGCATGGCATAGACGAGCAGCTCCACCATGCTGAAGCCGTGGTCGCCGTGGTTCTCGTCGGTGATCACGAGTCGTGTGCGAATGGCCCTGATCATCAGTTCACCGAGCTAACGAAGACGAGAGTCTCGGTCGTGGCCAGGATCTGGCCGGTGGAGTCGAGCACGACATCGGTCTTGAGCGAGATCGTGTTGGGGAAGGTCGCCGGGCACGCGCCAGCCTGGCGCTCGATGCGCAAGGTGACGTTGCGTGGATCGTCGAGCAGGTTGCCGTTGGGATAGGTGCTGAAGTTCTGGATGGCGGCGCAGGTGGCGGGAAGCGTGCGGGCATAGTCCATCTGGTCGGAGGCGATCTGAGTCGCGGTGGCTACCGAGATGTTGGTGGCTGAAGCCCGGAGAGCGCCAACCATGACAGGGAGCATCGAGAGGGCGACGATCATGAGCAGCGCCATGGCGACGAGCACCTCGACGAGGCCGAAGCCGTCGTCAGCTCGCGAATCTGAGCGTTGTGCCATGTTCACCCCCTGATGTTGATGCTATTGCTAAAAGCCGCAGATGGGGCATCGATTTCTCGATGCCCCATCCGTGGAGTTGTAGAGCTTGTTGTTACGGCGTGGTGCAGTCGGCGGAACGGACGACACCACCGGTGTCGCCGACCGAACGCTGGTCTTCTGCGACGGTCGAGTCGACGTCAGTGTGCGTTCCGACGATGCAGAAGGAGTCGGGGGTCGGAGTTCCAACGAACGCCAGGGTGACGTCGTTCGAGCCCTTGAAGCCATCGAGCGCCGTGAAGTCCACGAGCGCGATGTCGAAGTCCGGGTTCGAGACCATGTCGGCCACGAGTGCGGTCTTCGCGCTGCTCAGGTCGGACTCGATCGCGGAGATCTTGGCGGCCTTCTGCTGGTTGAGGAAGATCGGGATGGCGATCGCAGAGAGAACGCCGATGATGAGCACGACGACGAGAAGCTCGATGAGGGTGAAGCCCTCTTCGTTGTTCTCGCGGCGAGCCTTGCTCTCCGCAATGCTGCGGTTGATGTTCATGAACATGATTGTTTTCCTGTCAGTTGTAGTGATATGGACAGGTGGTCCCCGTTATAAATGACCCCCACCGCTAATCGTGCTGCGAATGCATTTGCTGCGGAATCCCTCAAATGGGGGTGACGGAGCTGTCTACTGCCCCCAATCCGGGGGCGCTACTTGATCTCGTTGAAGATGGAGAAGACAGGAAGGTACAGCGCGACGATCATGCCGCCGATGACGACGCCGATGAACGCGATCATCAGCGGCTCGATGAGCGAGGTGAGGGCATTGGTGGTCTGCTCAACCTCGGCCTCGTAGAACTCGGCGACCTTGTCGAGCATGATCTCCATGGCTCCAGAGTCTTCACCGACCGCGATCATCTGCACGACCATGGCGGGGAAAACCGGCTCCTGCGCCAGCGGTCCCGAGACGCTCTTGCCCTGGCGCACCGACTCCTGCACCTTCTTGAGCGACTGCTCGACGACCCAGCTGCCAGACGTCTCTCCCACGATGGCAAGCGATTGCAGGATGGGCACGCCGGCGCCCATCATCGTCGAGAAGTTTCGGGCGAACCGGGCAACGGCGACCTTCTTGAACAGGATGCCGAACACGGGCAGCTTGAGCTTGATGGGGTCGACGACGCTGCGCACCCGATCTGTGTGCTTGTTGGCACGCCACCAGACGTTGAAGACAATGATCGCCGGAACGAGCACGAGTGCGATCCACGGCATCGCCTGGGACAGCACGACGAGGATCTGGGTCGGCAGCGGGAGCTGGCTGCCGAGGTCGGCGAACATCTTCTGGAAGATGGGGACGATGAACAGCAGCATGCCGACTACCGAGATTCCGGCGATGATGAGCACGATGACCGGGTAGGTCATGGCCGACTTGATGGTGTCACGCAGCTTGACGTCGGCCTCGAGGTTGTCGGCGGCACCGCCGAGCGACGTATCGAGGAATCCACCCGTTTCTCCGGATCGGACGAGGTGGATCATGAGCGGCGGGAAGACCGTCGGGTGCTTGATCATCGAGTCAGAGAGGGCGGAACCGCTCTCGACGTCGGAGCGGATTAGCCCGAGAATCCGGGCAAGCTCCTTGTTCTCCGTCTGCTCGGCCAGGATCGTCAGGGTGCGGATCAGCGAGAGACCGGCACCGACCATCGTCGCCATCTGCCGCGCCATGACGGCGAGGTCCTTCTGCCCGACGCGCTTGCCGAAGGAGCCGAAACTGATGTCGCGGTTCATGCCCGTGCCGGCTTCCGACACGTTGATCGGCGTCACACCCATCGAGCGGAGCTTGCCGACGACGGCGGCCTCCGTCGTGGCGTCGACCCGGCCCTTGACGACCTTGCCGGCCGAGTCCCTCGCGCTGTACGAGTAGGTCTTTGTTGCAGCCGCCATCAGTGGTTCTCCTGGCTGAAGTTCTTACTGCCGCTGTCACCAAGCCGCTGGATGAGCTGCTTGAGGTCTTCGAGGTCGTGCGCCTTCTCAGCGGCGGCACTGTGGCTGATAATGCCCGCGTTGACGAGCTCGGCAAGGTGCTGATCCATCGTGTGCATGCCGTACTCACGGCCAGCCTGCATGACCGATCGAATCTGGTAGGTCTTGCCCTCGCGGATGAGGTTGCCGACGGCGGGCGTCGTCACGAGCACCTCGGTTGCGACGGCTCGACCGCCGCCGCCGACCTTCTTCACGAGGGTCTGGCAGACGACACCCTGCAGGGTCGCTGCGAGCTGTGCCCGCACCTGGCCCTGTTGGTGGGGTGGGAAAACGTCGATGACACGGTCGATGGTCTGCGCGGCATCCTGCGTGTGCAGTGTCGCGAAGACGAGGTGGCCGGTCTCTGCCGCCGTCAGGGCGACGGAGATCGTCTCGAGGTCTCGAAGCTCACCGATGAGGATGACGTCGGGGTCTTGACGAAGAACGTGCTTGAGCGCGTTGTTGAAGCTGTGGGTGTCGTGACCGACCTCGCGCTGGTTCACGAGCGACTTCTTGTTGCCGTGAATGAACTCGATCGGGTCTTCGACGGTCACGATGTGGTCGGAGCGGGTCGAGTTGACGAGGTCGATGAGCGCCGCGAGCGTCGTCGACTTGCCAGAACCGGTCGGGCCCGTGACGAGCACGAGACCGCGGGGAAGTTGGGCGAACTCGGCGATCCTGTCGGGAACACCGAGCGCGTCGAGCTGCTTGATCTGGGTCGGAATAAGGCGGAACGCCGCACCCATGACGTTGCGCTGCATGTAGAAGTTGACGCGGAAGCGGGAAGTCTCCGACAGCGTGTACGCGAAGTCGAGTTCGAGGTTCTTCTCGAACACCTCGCGCAGAGCGGGCGTCAGGATGCTGCCGAGGGAAGCGTTGACCTTGTCGGCGTCCCACGGGGCGACCCCGGGGATCGGCTTGAGCGATCCGTCGACGCGGATTGAGGGCGGTGCGCCGACACTCACATGGAGGTCCGATCCGCGCGATGTGACCACCGCGTTGAGCGCTGCAACGAGCTCAGGATCGCTGCCCGCCTGTCCAGAACCGACCGA
Organism: Conyzicola sp.; assembly: GCF_057073975.1. Classification (NCBI taxonomy): domain Bacteria; kingdom Bacillati; phylum Actinomycetota; class Actinomycetes; order Micrococcales; family Microbacteriaceae; genus Conyzicola; species Conyzicola sp. The sequence continues at coordinate 15,153 of NZ_JBXMIS010000063.1, forward strand.
GGGGCTTAGGTCGGATAGCAGCTGGACAGGCGAGGCAGCGAAATTGGGCGCAACCTCGGCCGGGAGGCCGAGGACCTGCGCTCCGCCAGGCGGCGGAAGTTCGGGGGCGGGCAGCTGCTGCTGGGCGCTGCGCCTCGATGCGGGAGGAGCAAGGAGAGCCTCGCCGGCACCGAACGGTGACATGTTTGTCGCGGCGAACGGGTCGGCGATGGGCGCGGTCAGCGCCTCCGCGTTGGCGGCGCCGAACAGCTCCGCGGCCGCGGCGTATGGGTCGACCGTTGGAGCGGAGAGGATGTCGGCGGCCGACGCGGCATACGGGTCGCCCTTGGGGGCGGCAGCCGGACTCGCGAAGCCGGGCGGCACAGAGGGTGCCGGGTACGTGGCCTGCGGCTGGGTGAGCGTCGACTCCGGTGGCGGGAACGACTGCGGCTGTGCGCCGGCATCGAACGACGGTGGCGGGAACGCAGCGGCGGCGTTGTTGGGCACGGCCACCGGAGCGCCGTAGCCGGGAGAGGCGGCGCGACGACCGCTGTTGGCGACCGCGTCATCCTCCCCACCCGATGAAAGGTCATAGACCGGCTTGTTCATGCGACCACCCTCAGGATCTCTTCGACCGATGTCAGTCCGATTAGCGTCTTCTCCCAGCCATCCATGCGCAGGGTGGTCATGCCCTGGCTGATCGCTACGTGGGAGATCTCGGTGCTCGATGCGCGCTGCACGGCAAGGCGCTCGATCTCCTCTGTCACCGTCATGACCTCGTGCAGCGCGATGCGACCGCGGTACCCGGTGTTGGAGCAGTTGGTGCATCCGACGGGGCGGTGCAGTGTCGGAGGCGCGTACGTGCCGTCGTAGCCGACCCGGAGCGCGATGAGATCCTGCGCGTTGGGCTGGTAGGGCTCCTTGCAGCGCTCGCACAACCGGCGCGCGAGTCGCTGGGCGACCACGCAGTCGAGTGCGGATCCGACGAGGAATGGCTCGATATCCATCTCGGTGAGTCGCGTGACCGCGCTCGGCGCGTCGTTGGTGTGCAGGGTCGACAGCACGAGGTGACCGGTGAGGGATGCTTCGATAGCAATCTGAGCGGTCTCGTGGTCCCGGATCTCACCGATGAGCACGACATCCGGGTCGGATCGCAGGATCGACCGAAGCGCGCTCGCGAACGTGAGGCCAGCCTTGGGATTGACCTGCACCTGGTTGATGCCCGCCATGCGGAACTCGACCGGGTCCTCGACGGTGATGACGTTGATCTCCGGCTTTGCCACTGTTTGCAGCGTCGTGTAGAGCGTTGTCGACTTTCCGGAACCCGTGGGACCAGTGACGAGGATCATGCCGTACGGCTTGGTGTACGACTGGCGGAAGGCCTCGAAGTTGCGTGGCATGAGCGCCAGGTTCTCGATGGCCAGCGAGCTCGACGAGTTGTCGAGGATTCGCATGACGACCTTCTCGCCCCACACCGTTGGCAGCGTTGCCACGCGCAGGTCGATCTTGCGGCCGCTGTGACTGACCGACATGCGGCCGTCCTGCGGCTTGCGACGCTCGGCGATGTCGATCTCGCTCATGATCTTGAGTCGGGAGATGACGCCGTTCTGGATTCCCTTGGGCGCCGACTGCATCTCGTGCAGCACACCGTCGATGCGGTACCTGACTTTCATCTCGAACTCAGCAGGCTCGATGTGGATGTCCGAGGCCTTGTCCTGGATGCCCTGGCTGATCAGCAGGTTGACGAAGCGAACGATGGGCGCGTCATCCTCGATAGCGTCCTGCCCGGCGACGACGACGTCGGTGCCGGCGCTCTCCTCCTCCATGGCGCTGGTGAGATCGCTGAGCTCGCCGTCTGCGCGGTGGAAGCGGTCGATAGCGGCCTTGATGTCTGACGCCTCTGCGACGACAGGGCGCACCTGCATGCGGGCGATCGCTCGCACGTCGTCGATGGCGAAGACATCGCCGGGGTCGGCCATGGCAAGGGTAAGGGTGTCGCCGACGATGCCGATCGGGATGATCGTGTACCGACGGCAGATGGCCGACGGAACCAGGGCAACGGCGGTTCGCTCCACCGGGAAGTCGACGAGCTCGACGAAAGGCAGTGAGGCCTGCGCGGCGCGAGCGGATGCCACCTGCACGGCGGTCACAATGCCGCGCTCGACGAGCTGCTTGACGGCTTCCTCGTCTTCACCCCACGAACCGGAGATGGTGTCGAGGTTCTCGATGGGAACGACGCCTCGGAGTATCAGGATTTCTGTAAGGGATGCCATTGCACTCTCCTCACGTGAAAAGCTCCGTGGGCCCCCCGGGCACGAAACTCATGAAGAACGATTGCTGAGTCCTAACCGTAACCCCGAAGACCCCCTATTACAGCCCCCGTTTTAGGGGGTATGCCTTGTGTGGCGCTTCGGCGCGGCACCCGGTATGTAGTGTCTGCCCCTAGTAGACAGGGCGGTCGCGGTCCTCTGCGGCGAAAAGCGCTCGCAGTCCGCGGTCGCACTCGGCGCGCAGGTACAGGTCGAGGGCCGGCTCGATGCACTGCTGCAGCACGTCTAGCATCTCGTCGCGGCGGGTGCCAACGGCGGAGAGAACGAGCAGCTCCGCGTGCCTGGCGAGAACGGCGCTACGGCGCAGTCGTGCCTCGGGGGCGACATCCGATTCGTCGAGCTCGATGAGGCTGCGGTGCACGTGGCGCACCGCGGAGGTGAGGTCTCGCACGAGCCGGTGGGTGATGTCGTGGGGCCAGTCGCCGAGGCCGTCGATGTGACCGAAGAGCGACTCCGCACACAGGTCGCAGCCAACCGGGCCGAGCTCGCCGGGAGCCTCCCACGAAGCGAGGAAGCTGTACCAGCCGTCAAGCGTCGTGTCGAGCAGGTCGCGCATCGCCCTGTCCATGTCGCTCCCTCAAGCTCAAGTTGTCTGTGTGCACAGTGACAGACAGACAGACATGTCCGTAGTCGTCATTTTCAGTGACACCCCTTCGGGGTACGCGGTCTTCTCCTGCTTTTGTGCGCACTGCGGAATCGTGGCAGTCTCTGGATGAGCGATAGCCGACGGAGGAACGGGAATGACGGATGCCAGGGCGCCCCGACTTCGGATCGCGCACGTCGACGACCACGAGACCGTGCAACTCGGCCTCGCCTCGATGGTGAGTGGCGAGGACGACATCGAGCTCGTGCTGTCGGCAGAGAGTGTCGAACCGCTGCTGGACCGGCTCGACGAGATCGACCTCGTCGTTCTCGACATCCGCTTGTCCGACGGCTCGACCATCGAGCACAACATCCAGCAGCTGCACGCGCGCGGAGCGCGGGTTCTCGTGTTCACAGCCGCCGACGACCATGTCGCGGTGCGCGAGGCATCGAAGGCCGGGGTTCTCGGCATCGTGCGCAAGTCGGAGTCTCGCGGGGTCATCCTCGAGGCGCTGCGGTCGGCAGGGCGCGGCGAGAGCGTGCCGACGACCGAATGGGCGGCCGCACTCGACGCGGACCCCGAGCTGCCGTCGGCCGGCCTCAGCCCGAAGGAGCTCGAAGTGCTCGCGCTCTACGCCGCTGGCGACAAGTCGGTGACTGTTGCGTCGCGTGCAGGGCTCTCGGCGAATACGGTATCGGAGTACGTGCGCCGCATCCGCCACAAGTACGCGGCGGTTGGGCGACCAGCGCACACGAAGATCGACCTGTACAAGCGCGCCGTGGAGGACGGCATCCTCCCCTCCCCCGAATGACCGACTCGAGCGCCGATCGTCAAGCCGAGACGCGCGTGCTGCGCGCGATCGTCATCAACTTCGGCGTCTCGACGATCGTGTTCCTGTTTCTCACCATCGGCAGCATCACTGAGGAGTGGCGCTACGTCTCACCGGTGTGGTCGATCATTGCCGTCGCCGTCATCTTCGGCGCCCCACCGGTTATCTCGGCGGTAAGCGCATTCATCGGCCCGACCGCCATCAAACAGCTGCTCGGCGGCTATGCCGTCGCGTCGCTGCTCATCACCCTCGGTTTCGTGCTCGCCCTGACCGACGGCTCCATGCCGTTCCAGTACAGCCCGTGGCCGCTGACCATCATCGCGCTTGCCACGGTGCCGGCCGCCCTGGCATGGGGTTCCCGCGTGACCCTCGCCTACCTTCTCGCCTACTCCGCCGCCGTCGCGGTCGTTCGCTATCTCTCCGCAGACGATCCGCTGGTGCACATTGCCGTGCAGGATTCCATCTTCTCCTTCACCCTCGCCGGCCTCTTCACCGTGCTCGCCGTCGTGACCATGCGAAGCGCGACAGCTCTGGATGCCGCCGCGCGCAGCGCACGCGACACCGCCGTGCGCCGTGCGAGCGTCGAGTCCCGGCAGCGGGAGCAGGCACGGCTCGACGCCCTCCTGCACGACGACGTGATGTCGACGCTGTACTACGCATCAACGGGAGCCCCGGAGCTTGACGCGGCTGTGCGGCGACAGGCGGCTCACGCCCTGGCCGAACTGCGCAGAGGCGATGACGAGGAGTCCTCGTCGGTCGATGTAGAGGCATTCACCAGCCGGCTTCGCTCCGTCGCTCTCGCTGGGTCGAGCGTCGACGAGTCGTTCACCGTGATCGGCCACCGGGAGCTGCCCGTTTCTGCCGCCGTCGACGCCGCCTTCGCCGAGGCCGCGGCCGAGGCTGTGCGCAACAGCCATCAGCACGCCGGGCGGGATGGCGGGCCGGTCGCGCGGGCCACGACGCTCACACTCAGCGACGACCGCATCCTGCTCTCCATCGAGGACGACGGGGTCGGCTTCGAGGCGCGCGACGTTCGGCCGCACCGCCTCGGCATCCTGGTCAGCATCCGCGGTCGCATGAACGCGATCCCAGGGGGCGCTGCACGTATCGAGTCGAGCCCCGGGCGCGGCGTGCTCGTCGAGCTCGAATGGAACGGCGCGTGAGCGTCGGCCGCCGCGCGCAGCGGCTCGAGATCGTGCAGCTCACCGGTGCGGGTGCGCGCGTCGTCATCTGGGTCTACTTCGCGACGAACGTCATGCTCGGCATCTGGACGCTGGACGGCGTGCGGTCGCCCTGGCCGACGGTGCTCGCCCTCGGGGTGCTTGCCGCAGTGTGCGTGGCCGCCTCCCTCGACACCGGTGACAGGATCTCGCGGGCAACGACCATCCTCATCCTGGTCTCCGGCCCGCTCATGACCGTGCTCGTCTCGTGGAACCTCCTGTACGGCGGCTACACCCAGTGGTACTTCGGGGCCGGAACGATAGCCCTGTTCTACCTCGGCCTGCGCGGCAGGATCGGCCTCGCCTGGGTCGGGTATGCGGTGCTGAGCGCCACGATCCTCATCTGGGGAATGACGACGGAAGGGGAGCTCGCCACCGCGATCGTGCTCGTCGCCCGGCAGGTGCCGATACTCATCGTCGGAACGCTGTTCGCGGTGGGGCTGCGCCGCACGGGCGACGAGATCGAGAAGGTGACCGCCGCGGCATCCATGGGCGCCATCGCCGAGGCCTCCGCCGCCGCCACCCGGCGCGAGCGCAACCAGAGGCTCGCAGAGCTCGAGGGATTCGCGACCAACCTTCTGGAGAAGCTCGCGAGCGGTGATCCGATCACCGCAGAGGACCGCATCGAGTTCGCGGTCGCAGAGGCAGAGGTTCGCGACAGCGTTCGGGCGCGGTCGCTGCGGCTGCCGGAGGTCGTCGCCTCCGCGCGAGACGCGAGGCGGCGCGGCATCGAGGTCGTGCTGCTCGATGACGGAGGCGCAGCACCGCGCGATCCCGCATCGCTCGCCGCTGTCGGTGCCGCGCTGTCGGAGGCACTGGATGCCGCGACCGACGGACGCGTGACCGCCCGGCTTCTGCCCCCTGGTCGCTCCGCCCTCGCAACGATCGTCTCCGATGGGACAGAGTACTCGCGCGTCGACGTGGCAGCGGGTTAACGCAGAACGACCCCCGCCGAGGCGAGGGCCGTTCTGGTCGGCAGCTACTAGTTGTAGGTGCCGGGGGTGTAGTCGTCAGAGCTGAACGTGTCGAAGTCGACGAAGCTCAGGTCGGACTCGGAGAACACCGCGTCATCCGTGAAGATGCGGTTCGGGTAACGGTCGGCCTTCGCCTCGTCCGTTGCGTCGACCGACACATCGCGGTAGCGCGGGAGACCCGTGCCGGCCGGGATGAGCTTACCGATGATGACGTTCTCCTTGAGGCCCATGAGCGGGTCGCTCTTGCCCTCCATGGCGGCCTGCGTGAGAACACGCGTGGTCTCCTGGAACGACGCGGCCGACAGCCACGACTCGGTCGCGAGGCTTGCCTTGGTGATACCCATGACCTCCTGGCGAGCCGAAGCCGTCTTCTTGCCCTCCTGCAGCGTCGAGCGGTTGAGCTCGTTGTAGCGAGCGCGGTCGACGAGCTCACCGGGGAGCAGATCAGTGTCGCCGTGGTCGACGACAGTCACCTTGCGGAGCATCTGGCGAACGATGACCTCGATGTGCTTGTCGTGGATCGGCACACCCTGCGAGCGGTAGACGCCCTGCACGCCGTCGACGAGGTGCAGCTGAACCGCGCGAACTCCCTTGACGCGAAGAACTTCCTTTGGGTCGAGGTTTCCGACGTGGAACTGCTGGCCGAGCTCGACGTGCTGGCCGTCCTGGATGAGCAGGGTGGCGCGGCGCAGAACCGGGTACGCGATGGGCTCGTCGCCGTTGTCGGGGGTGAGGATCACCTTGCGGCTGCGATCCGTGTCCTCGATGTGGACGACACCCGCGGCCTCGGCGATCGGGGACGCACCCTTGGGGGTGCGGGCCTCGAACAGCTCGGTGACGCGAGGAAGACCCTGCGTGATGTCATCGGCGGATGCGACACCACCGGTGTGGAAGGTACGCATCGTGAGCTGGGTACCGGGCTCACCGATCGACTGGGCCGCGATGATTCCGACGGCCTCGCCGATGTCGACGAGCAGGCCGGTCGCGAGCGAGCGGCCGTAGCAGGCAGCACACACACCGACAGCCGACTCACACGTGAGCACGGAGCGCACCTTGATGTCGTGAACACCGGCGGCGAGCAGGGTGTCGAGCAGCACGTCGCCGACATCGGCTCCTGCCTCGGCGACGACCTTGCCCTTGGCGTCCAGAGCGTCGGCAGCGAGGCTGCGAGCGTAGACCGAGTTCTCGACGTTGCTGTCGAGCACCCAGGTGCCAGCGGCATCCTGTGCGGCGATCGGCATGTCGAGGCCCTTGCTCGTGCCACAGTCCGACTCACGGATGATGACATCCTGCGAGACGTCGACGAGGCGACGGGTGAGGTAACCGGAGTCTGCCGTGCGCAGTGCGGTGTCGGCGAGTCCCTTGCGGGCACCGTGGGTCGAGATGAAGTACTCGGCCACCGACAGGCCCTCGCGGTAGCTGTTGACGATCGGGCGAGGGATGATCTCACCCTTCGGGTTCGACACGAGACCGCGCATACCGGCGATCTGGCGAACCTGCATCCAGTTACCACGTGCTCCAGAGGAGACCATGCGGTTGATGTTGTTCGAGGCTGGCAGGTTGTCCTGCATGGCCTCGGCAACCTCGGCGGTGGCCTTGTTCCAGATCTCGATGAGCTCCTGACGGCGCTCGGCCTCGGTGGTGAGGCCCTTCTCGAACTGGCTCTGAACCTTCGACGCCTGCTTCTCGTAGCCACCGATGATCTCGCGCTTGTTCGGCGGGGTCAGGATGTCGGAGAGCGCGACGGTCACACCCGAGCGGGTTGCCCAGTGGAAACCGGCGTCCTTGATGCGGTCGAGGGTCGCAGCGACCTCTACCTTGACGTACCGCTCGGCGAGGTCGTTGACGATGGCCGAGATCTGGCCCTTGTCGGCGACAGCCTCGATGTACGGGTAGTCCGTCGGAAGCGCCTCGTTGAACAGGGCGCGACCAAGGGTCGTCTCCTGCAGCACGACGTCGCCCTGCGTGAAGCCCTCTGGCGCCTCGCCTTCGGCGAAGTGCAGGTTCTCGAGACGGATGCGCACCTTGGCGTTGAGGTCGAGCGAGTGCTGGTCGAACGCGAGGATCGCCTCGGCGACCGACGAGAACGCACGGCCCTCGCCGACGACACCCTCCTTGAGCGTCGTCAGGTGGTGAAGGCCGATGATCATGTCCTGGGTAGGAAGGGTCACCGGTCGTCCATCGGACGGCTTGAGGATGTTGTTGCTGGCGAGCATGAGAACGCGGGCCTCGGCCTGCGCCTCCACCGACAGCGGAAGGTGCACTGCCATCTGGTCACCGTCGAAGTCGGCGTTGAACGCCGCGCAGACGAGCGGGTGAAGCTGGATGGCCTTGCCCTCGACCAGCTGGGGCTCGAAGGCCTGGATGCCGAGACGGTGCAGCGTGGGCGCGCGGTTGAGCAGCACGGGGCGCTCGCGGATGATCTCCTCGAGCACGTCCCACACCTGCGGGCGCGAACGCTCGACCATGCGCTTCGCACTCTTGATGTTCTGCGCGTGGCTCAGGTCGATCAGGCGCTTGATGACGAACGGCTTGAACAGCTCGAGTGCCATCTGCTTGGGCAGACCGCACTGGTGGAGCTTGAGCTGCGGGCCGACGATGATGACGGAACGACCGGAGTAGTCGACGCGCTTTCCGAGGAGGTTCTGGCGGAATCGACCCTGCTTGCCCTTGAGCATGTCGCTCAGGGACTTGAGGGCGCGGTTGCCGGTACCGGTCACGGGGCGTCCACGACGACCGTTGTCGAACAGCGCGTCAACGGCCTCCTGCAGCATGCGCTTCTCGTTGTTGACGATGATCTCGGGGGCACCGAGGTCGAGCAGGCGGCGGAGACGGTTGTTGCGGTTGATCACACGACGGTAGAGGTCGTTGAGGTCGGAGGTCGCGAAGCGGCCACCGTCGAGCTGCACCATCGGGCGCAGCTCTGGCGGGATGACCGGAACGACCTCGAGCACCATGGCGGCCGGCGAGTTGCCGGTCTGCAGGAAGGAGTTGACCACGCGCAGTCGCTTGATCGCGCGGATCTTCTTCTGGCCCTTGCCGTTGGCGATCTGGTCGTGGAGCTCGACGCTCTCGGCCTCGAGATCGAAGGCCTGGAGGCGCTTCTGGATGGCCTCGGCGCCCATGAAGGCCTCGAAGTACATGCCGAAGCGGTCCTGCAGGTCGTGGAAGACGGCATCCTCAGGCTTGAGGTCGCCGACCTTCAGGCTGCGGAAGTCGTCCCAGACGCGCTGGAGCTGGGCGATCTGCTCGTCGAACGACTTGCGGACCTGCCCCATCTCCTTCTCCGCGCCATCCTTCGTGCGGCGCTTCTGGTCGCTCTTGGCGCCCTCCGCCTCGAGGGCGGCGAGGTCTTCCTCCAGCTTGCTGAGGCGCTCGGCGATGCGGGCATCGCGCTGTCCTTCGAGGGTCTTGATCTCGAGGTTGAGCTCGTTCTCGAGGCCCGGCATGTCCTGGTGACGTGCGTCGACATCCACGGAGATGATCATGTACGCGGCGAAGTAGATGACCTTCTCGAGGTCCTTCGGCGCCATGTCGAGCAGGTAGCCGAGACGGCTCGGAACACCCTTGAAGTACCAGATGTGCGTAACGGGTGCGGCGAGCTCGATGTGGCCCATGCGCTCGCGGCGCACGGAGGACTTGGTGACCTCCACGCCGCAGCGCTCGCACACGATGCCCTTGAAGCGCACTCGCTTGTACTTGCCGCACGAGCACTCCCAGTCACGGCTCGGCCCGAAGATCTGCTCTCCGAAGAGGCCATCCTTCTCCGGCTTGAGCGTGCGGTAGTTGATCGTCTCTGGCTTCTTTACCTCACCGTGCGACCAACGACGGATGTCGTCGGCCGTGGCAAGGCCAATCTTGATTTCGTCAAACGCGTGAACGTCGAGCAATGTTTTCTTCTTTCTTAGAAACGAAAGTCTTCAGTCGGGGCCGCGGTTCGCGACGGAGGGAGCTGCTAACTCAGATCTCGTCGATGGACGAGGACTCGAACCGGGTGGAGATGTTGATGCCGAGCTCTTCCGCAGCGCGGAACACCTCGTCGTCGGTGTCGCGCAGGTTGACGGTCGATCCGTCAGCAGACAGGACCTCCACGTTCAGGCACAGCGACTGCATCTCCTTGATAAGCACCTTGAAGCTCTCGGGGATACCGGGCTCCTGGATGTTCTCGCCCTTGACGATCGCCTCGTAGACCTTCACGCGGCCGAGGATGTCGTCGGACTTGATGGTCAGCAGCTCCTGCAGGGCGTAGGCGGCGCCATAGGCCTCGAGTGCCCAGACCTCCATCTCACCGAAGCGCTGTCCGCCGAACTGTGCCTTACCACCGAGCGGCTGCTGGGTGATCATCGAGTACGGACCCGTCGAGCGTGCGTGGATCTTGTCGTCGACAAGGTGGTGCAGCTTGAGGATGTACATGTACCCGACCGAGACCGGCTCAGGGAACGGCTCGCCGGAGCGGCCGTCGAAGAGGCGGGTCTTTCCGGTGGAGTCGATGAGGCGCTCGCCGTCACGCGTGAGCGTGGTGGAGTCGAGAAGTCCCTCAATCTCCTGCTCGAGCGCGCCGTCGAACACCGGGGTCGCGACCTTGGTGCCCGGCTCCGCCTTCATGGCGGCCTCGGGGATGCCGGCAGCCCACTTCGGGTTGCCCTTGACCTCCCAGCCCTGCTTCGCCACCCAGCCGAGGTGCGTCTCGAGCACCTGGCCGAAGTTCATGCGACCGGGGATACCGAGCGGGTTGAGGATGATGTCGACCGGGGTTCCGTCGGCGAGGAACGGCATGTCCTCGACCGGCAGGATCTTGGAGATAACACCCTTGTTGCCGTGACGGCCGGCGAGCTTGTCACCAGCGGTGATCTTGCGCTTCTGAGCGATGTAGACCACGACCCGCTGGTTGACACCGGAGCCGAGCTCGTCGTCGTTGTCGGCGGAGAACTCCTTGACGGCAATGATGGTGCCCTCTTCACCGTGAGGAACCTTGAGCGAGGTGTCGCGCACCTCTCGGCTCTTCTCGTTGAAGATGGCGCGCAGCAGGCGCTCCTCTGCGGAGAGCTCGGTCTCGCCCTTCGGCGTGACCTTGCCGACGAGGATGTCGCCGGGGCGAACCTCTGCACCGATGCGGATGATGCCGCGCTCGTCGAGATCGGCGAGCAGCTCCGGCGAGACATTGGGGAGGTCACGGGTGATCTCCTCCTTGCCAAGCTTGGTGTCGCGCGCGTCGACCTCGTACTCCTCGATGTGGATGGAGGAGAGCACGTCGTCCTTGACCAGGTTCTGGCTCAGGATGATGGCGTCCTCGAAGTTGTGACCCTCCCACGGCATGAACGCGACGAGCAGGTTCTTGCCGAGCGCGAGCTCGCCGTTCTCGGTCGCGGGACCATCGGCGATGACCTCGCCGGCCTCGATGCGGTCGCCCGCATTGACGATGACGCGGTGGTTGTACGAGGTGCCCTGGTTGGAGCGGTCGAACTTGCGCAGGTAGTAGTCCTGCGTTCCACCCTCGTCGAGCTGGATCGTGACGACATCGGCCGACACCTCGGTGACGACACCCGCCTTGTCGGCAGTCAGCACGTCACCGGCGTCGATGGCCGCGAAGCCCTCCATGCCGGTACCGACGAGCGGGCTCTCCGAACGCAGCAGCGGAACTGCCTGGCGCTGCATGTTGGCACCCATGAGCGCGCGGTTTGCATCGTCGTGCTCGAGGAACGGGATGAGCGAGGTCGCTACCGACACCATCTGGCGCGGGGAGACATCCATGTAGCCGATCTGCTCGGTGGGGATGAGGTCGACCTCTCCGCCCTTCTTACGTGCGAGCACGCGAGGGTCGGCGAAGTGGGCGTCGGCCGTGAGCGGGGCGTTTGCCTGGGCGACGACGAAGTCGTCCTCCTCGCTCGCGGTCAGGTAGTCGATCGTTGTCGTGACCTTGCCGTTGACGACGCGACGGTACGGGGTCTCGATGAACCCGAACGCGTTGATGCGCGCGAACGACGCGAGCGAGCCGATGAGGCCGATGTTCGGGCCTTCCGGGGTCTCGATCGGGCACATGCGGCCGTAGTGCGACGGGTGAACGTCTCGCACCTCGACACCGGCACGCTCACGAGACAGACCACCCGGGCCAAGCGCCGACAGGCGGCGCTTGTGGGTGAGACCCGCGAGCGGGTTGTTCTGGTCCATGAACTGCGACAGCTGCGAGGTTCCGAAGAACTCCTTGATCGCGGCGACGACGGGACGCACGTTGATGAGCGTCTGCGGCGTGATGGCCTCGATGTCCTGCGTGGTCATGCGCTCGCGAACGACGCGCTCCATGCGGGACAGACCAGTGCGAACCTGGTTCTGGATGAGCTCGCCGACCGCGCGGATGCGACGGTTGCCGAAGTGGTCGATGTCGTCGACGTCGAGGCGGATGTCGACCTTCTTGCCGTCACGCACGCCCTTGATGGTCGCGAGACCGCTCTCGGAGGTGGAGACGTAGGGGGCCGTCGTGTCGTGGAGCGACACGAGGTACTTGATCGTCGCGAGGATGTCCTGGATCGACAGCACCGAGTCGGTGAGCGGTGCGTCGATGCCGAGCTTGCGGTTGATCTTGTACCGGCCGACCTTCGCGAGGTCGTAGCGCTTCGAGTTGAAGTAGAAGTTGTCGAGGAGCGCGCGGGCGGCCTCGGCGGCAACCTGCTCTCCGGGGCGCAGCTTGCGGTAGATGTCCTTGAGGGCCTCCTCCTTGGTGAGGATGGAGTCCTTCTCGAGGGTCGCCTCGATCGACGGGAAGCCCTTGAACTCCTCGAGGATCTGCTCGCTCGTCAGGCCAAGGGCCTTGAGGAACACCGTGACCGACTGCTTGCGCTTGCGGTCGATGCGAACGCCGACCTGGTCGCGCTTGTCGATCTCGAACTCGAGCCATGCGCCACGGCTCGGGATGATGCGAGCGGAGTAGATGTCCTTGTCGGACAGCTTCTCTGGGGTGCGGTCGAAGTAGACACCGGGCGAGCGCACGAGCTGGGACACGACGACACGCTCGGTGCCGTTGATGATGAACGTGCCCTTCTCGGTCATGAGCGGGAAGTCGCCCATGAAGACCGTCTGGGTCTTGATCTCACCGGTGAGGTGGTTCATGAACTCTGCGTTGACGTAGAGAGGGGCCGCGAACGTCTTGCCGCGCTCCTTGCACTCGTCGATCGTGTACTTCGGCTCCTCGAGCTCAGGACCCGTGAACGACAGCTGCATCGTCTCACCGAGGTCCTCGATCGGGGAGATCTCCTCGAAGATCTCATCGAGGCCGGAGCGGGTCGGAAGATCGGTGCGGCCCTGGGCCTCACCCTCCTCGACGCGCGCCTTCCAGATGTCGTTTCCGACAAGCCAGTCGAAGCTCTCGGTCTGCAGTGCAAGCAGATCGGGAACCGTCAGCGTGTCGGTGATCTTGGCGAACGAGAGCCGGGATGCGGCACGACCGTTCTTAGTGGACTTTTTGGTGGACGCGTTGCGCGCAGCAGCCAAGGAAATAACCTCCGTGGGCCCCGTCGGACCCTGCATGTCGAAGAATCGACTGTCGGTAGTGAATTCGCTCCAAAAGACCGCCCCGCCGTTATACTCGGGGCGCGCCAGCTGTCCACAATATGACTAGAAGGATGTCTGGGAGCGCAAAGAACAACTATAGGACACTTT
>NZ_JBXMIS010000064.1:0-27781 GCF_057073975.1 Conyzicola sp.
ATGTCAGCCAGCGCCACGCGAACCGGGTCGACCGTGTAGGCGGCCACGGCATCCTGATCCGGGAATTCGATGATCTGCGTCTCGAAGGGGCCGTCGGAATCGTCGACCCGGCGCACCCGCGACAGCACGCGGCCGCCGTGCGCGGGGATGAGGGCGAGCACCGCATTCTCGTAGTCGATGAGCAGCTGCTCCTGGCCGGGGTGCGGCCAGAGGAGGGCGGTGAGCACGAGGGTCATGACGTCACCGCGTATCGAGCGAAGACCACGCCGTTGCCGAAGGTGCGGCTCTCGAGCAGCTCGAGGTCGACGTGCACATCGAGTGGCAGGCTCGGCAGCCCTCCTCCGACGATGACCGGCGAGAGGTAGACGCTGTACTCGCTCACCAGGCCGGCGCGAATGGCGTGCGCCGCCAGGGTGGGGCCGGCGATGCCGAGGTCACGGTCGGATTGCTCGATGAGGGTGCGCACGGCATCCGGGTCGAAGGTGCGCTCGAGGCGCGTGCGGGGCGTGTCGACCGCATCGAGACTGGATGAGTACACGATCTTGTCGGCGGCCCGCCAGATCTCGGCGTAGTCGCGCATCTCCCCCGGCTCGTCTTCGAGCGGCATCGTGCCCCACACCTTCATGACCTCGTAGATGCGGCGGCCATAGAGGTAGGTGCCGATCGGGCGCTCGCCGTCGTTGACGTGGGCGTGCACCTCGGCGTCGGGGGCGCTCCAGTCGAAGTTGCCCTTGGCATCGGCCGCGAAGCCGTCGAGCGAGGTGATGGCGGTGTAGATGAGTTTTGCCACTAGAGCAACCTCTCCAACCCATCCAGCAGCAGATCCAGCCCGAACTCGAACTCGTACTGGTCGTCGCACCATCCGAGGGTGGTCGAGGGGTCGCCGTGGCTGACCTCCATGAGCATGCCGACGAGGTTGGGCACCATCGCGGCCATCTGCGCGAGCTGGTCGGTGCCCTGCGCCTGGCTGCCGTCGGGCTCCGCCGGCTCCCGAATGAAGCCGTACACGCGGCTGCCGAGGGCGTGCATGCCGTGGTGAATCGTGTCGAGGTCGAAGCCGCCGCTCATCAGGGTGGCGATCACGGCATCCACGTACATGGCCAGCGGCAGCCCCATGCTGGTGCGCGACTCGATGACCGCGGGAGCCCACGGGTGCTTGAGCATGATCGAACGACTGGTGAGGATGCGCGCGCGCAGTACCGCCTTCCAGTGCGTCGGCAGGTCGACCGCTGCGATCGCGGCCGCGGTCTCGCCGAAGACGAGGTCGACCATGCCGCCGAGCACCGCATCCTTGTTGGGCAGGTGGTAGTAGAGCGACATGACCTCGACGTCGAGGCTGTCGGCGAGGCGCCGCATGGTGAGGGCGTCGATGCCGATCTCGTCGGCGAGGGCGACGGCCGCGAGCAGCACGCGATCGCGCGTCAGTGGCGCCCGCTTCGTCTTCACCATGCCTCCCACCGTATCCGGACTTGCCAACCTTACGTTGTAAGTCTTACATTGTACGAATGAACACCATGAGAGCAGCAGTCGCCCGGCACTTCGGCGGCCCAGAGCGAGTCGTGATCGAGACGGTGCCCCGTCCCGTGCCGAAGCCAGACGAGGTGCTCATCCGTGTGCACGCGAGCACGGTGAGCATCGCCGACTACCGCGTGCGCACGAAAGACCTGCCCAAGGGCCTCGCGTTCTTCGGCCCGCTCGCGCTCGGCGTCTTTCGCCCGCGTCACCCCGTGCTCGGCATGGACCTCGCAGGCGTCGTCGAGCAGGTCGGCTCTGAGGTCACCCGCTTCGCCGTCGGCGACCGCGTGGTCGGCATGCCCGGTGGCGCGTTCGGCTCCCACGCCGAGTACCGCACGATGAAGCAGGATGCCGCCATCGCCCACGCCCCGAAAGGCTGGTCTCACGACGACGCCGTCGCGATCCTCTTCGGCGGAGTCACCATCGTCACCTTCCTCAAGCTCTACCCCCTCCGCCCTGGCATGGAGGTGCTCGTCAACGGGGCCTCCGGTGCCTCTGGCAGCTCTGCCGTGCAGATCGCGAAGCACTTCGGCGCGCGCGTGACGGCTGTCACGACCCACGGCGACGTCGTCACGGGCCTCGGCGCCGACGAGGTCATCGACTACCGTTCGACCGATTTCGCCGCCCTCGGCCGGCAGTGGGACGTGGTGTTCGACTGCGTGGGCAACGCGCCCTTCGACCGCGTCTCGGCATCCATCAGAAAGGGCGGCGCGCTGCTCATGGTGATCAGCGACCTGCGCGGCATGCTCAGCGCGCGGCGCAACAGCCGTCGCCTTGCCGGGGTCGTCACCAATGACAACAAGGCCGCGACGGCCGACGACCTCGCGCTTCTCGTGTCACTGGCCGAGGCGGGAGAGCTGCGGCCGGTGGTCGAGCGGGTCTACGAGTTCGACGAGATCCAGGCCGCGCATGCACGGGTTGGCGAGCACCGCAAGGTGGGAAATCTGGTGCTGCGGGTCGCGCCATAGCGGTTCTAGTATCGACGCATGTCATTTCAGGCGTACCTCGACAGCATCGAAGACAAGACGGGGCTCACCCCGCGGCAGCTGGTCGCAGCGGCCCACTCCAAGGGGTTCGACGAGAGCACGAAGGCGGGGCAGATTCTCGCCTGGCTCAAGGAGGACTACGACCTCGGGCGCGGCCACGGCATGGCGATCGTGCACGTCATCACCAAGGGGCCGGGCATCAGCGCCACGCACGTTGGCACCGGCACGAGGCACTCCGACGAGTCCGACATGCTCTGGCTCGACGGTAAGGCTACGAAACCCGCGCGATAGCGAAGCGCAACGCGTTGCGCAGCACATAGCCGCCAGTCGCGGCGCGATAGGGCGCTGCCGCTGCGCGCACCGTGGCGGCGAGGCGCTGCTGGGCCTCGGGATCCTCACCGAGCAGAACACCACGCACGAGGATGTCGTCATCGGGAGCATGCCACGGCGCCGCGACGAGACCCGTGGCGACAACCTCGAGGCCGAAGGTCTCGAGCAGCTCCCGCTGCCCGCCCGGCAGCCGCAGCTTCGACTCGTTCTGGTCGTCGTTAGTGTCATTGTCTTCGGCGAGCGCCCGCTCGATCGCGTCGATGTCGTTGTGCGCCGCGTCGGCCCAGTTGGCGATCGCGATGAGGCCGCCGGGCACGAGCACGCGCGAGAACTCGGCGAGGGCGTTGATCGGGTCGTCGGCGAACTGGAAGGCGTTGACGGCGGTGACGACGTCGAAGCTGTCGGCCTCGAATGGCAGGTGCTCTGCCTCGGCGACCACGGCATCCCCGTGCTGCCGCGCGATGGCGACCATGCCGTCGGCAGGGTCGGCTCCGGTGGGAATCGCACCCGCCGCCGTCAGGATGCCGAGGAACTCCCCGCTGCCGCAGCCGACATCCAGCACTCGCGTGCCGGCGCCGATGCCAGCAGCCTGGATGATGGCGAGCTGCACGGGCTCAGCGAATCCGCCCCAGAGCTCATGCCAGTCGGCAGCTATCGGGCTCCACTCGTTCATGACAGGGCGCGCAACCGGGGTGCGAGGTCGTTCTCGAACAGCTCGAGGAACCGGCGCTGGTCTGCCCCCGGCCCGTGGAAGACGAGGTGGTTGAGCCCGGCATCCACGTACTTCTTGATCTCGGCGACGACGACGTCGGGGTCGTTGCCGACGATCCACCGGCTGGCGATCTGCTCGATCGGCAGGGCGTCGGCGGCTCGCTCCATCTCGATCGGGTCGGTGATGTCGTGCTTCTGCTCCTTGCCGAGCGCGAGCGGTGCCCAGAAGCGGGTGTTCTCGAGCGCCGTGTCGTAGTCGGTGTCGTAGCTGAGTTTGATCTCGATCATGCGGTCGATCGGCTTGCCGGCCGCGCCCTCGGCGACGGCGGGCAGCAGCTGCTCTGTGTAGAGCTCCATGCCCTTGCCGCTCGTGCAGATGAAGCCGTCGCCGACCCGCCCGGCGAAGCGCGCGACCTGCGGGCCGCCCGCCGCGACATAGATCGGGATGGGGCTGGCGGGCCGGTCGTAGATGTTCGCGTCGACGGTGGAGTAGTACTCGCCGTCGTAGCTGACGCGCTCCTCCGTCCACAGGCGGCGCATGAGCTCGATGGATTCGCGCAGTCGCCCCATGCGCTCCTTGAATTCTGGCCACTCCCCCCTCCATCCCGTTGCGATCTCGTTGAGTGCCTCGCCGGTGCCGACGCCGAGGAAGATGCGGCCGGGGTAGAGCACGCCCATGGTCGCGAAGGCCTGGGCGATGACCGCTGGGTTGTATCTAAACGTGGGAGTCATGACGCTCGTGCCGATGGTGATGCGTTCTGTGCGCTCGCCGACGGCAGCCATCCATGTGAGGGAGAAGGGGGCGTGGCCGCCCTCGTGCCGCCATGGCTGGAAGTGGTCGCTCACCGCGACCGTCTCCATACCGTGCTTCTCTGCCGCCACGGCTATCTCGACCAGCTCACGCGGGTCGAACTGCTCTGCGGAGGCCTTGTATCCGAGTTTGAGGGTGGTGGTCACAGTCTCAGGCTAACTCTGCCGCGGGTTTTGCGTCAGGCTCTGCTTGTGCAGTGGGCTCTGCGTCGGACTCTGCTTCGGCGTCGGCCTGGATGAGGCAGAAGGCGTTGCCCTCCGGGTCGTGCAGCACGACGTAGTCGGCATCCTCCTCGTAGTTCCAGTCGGGAACGCGGCGCGCACCAAGGCTCACGAGTCGCTCGATCTCTGCCTCGACATCGTCGACCGTGAAGTCGAGGTGGTGGCGGTGCGGCTTCGCCGAGGTCGTGACCATGAGGGCGAACACCGGACCGCCGCTGTCGTTGTGCTTGTCGTCGTGCTTGTCTTCGCCGGGCTTGTCGTCGCCGCGCTTGTCGGAGTTGGGCACGAGGCTCGCCCAGTCGTGGCTCGGCGCCTCGCGCAGGTAGTAGCCGAGCGCTTCTGTCCAGAAGTCGATGGAGGGCTGCAGGTTGCGCACGCCCCAGACGATGTTGCGGATTTTCAGCATGCTCCAGTCTCGCCTTCCTCTCCGCAGAAAATCTGTGGAAACGGGTTATTCACATTCACTAGAACATACGTTCGAACCTTGGGACAATTGAGCATGCCCATTCAGGATGCCGTTGCCACACTCGCCGAGGCGGCTTCCGCGTGCGTGAACTCGGCACGGTCGTCGGCGGCATCCCTCGGCGATGACGAGCTACTGCAGCTCCACGCACGCCTGGCATCGGTGGCGCGACAGGTCGAGTTGGCGTCTGCGACGTTGGCCGCCGTGGTCGCGCAGCGCTCTCGACCAGAGCTCGGCTACTCGGGGCTGGCGCAGAGCCGCGGCGCGAGAACGCCCGAAGCCCTCGTTCAGGCGGTCACCGGCAGCACGGCCCAGACCGCCCGCCGGCTCGTTCGCGTCGGGGTGCACATGGACTCCCCGCTCTCCGAGCCCTGGCTCGCACCCATCGTGCGTCTCGTGGCCGACGGCTCTCTCGCCAGCGAGTCGCTCGAACTCGTTCGCGCGGCCCTCGGGTCTCCGTCGGCGACCGTCTCGGCGCCCATCTCGGCCGACGCCCTGCTCGATGCGGCAGAGAGGCTCGCCCGAGGGGCGACGTCGCTGACACCCGAGCGGCTGGCCGCTCGAGCACGCGAGGCTCGCGACGAGCTCGACATCGCTGGGGTCGCACAGCGCGAGGTCGAGAGGCGCAGTAGACGCTATCTCCGGTTGTTCGCTCAGCCCGACGGAATGACGCGCATCTCCGGGCTGCTCGACCCCGAGTCCGCGGCGGTGATCGTCGCCGTAATCGACGACGCAACCTCACCCCGTCGGGGTGGGCCGCGGTTCGTCGACCCAGCGGCAGCCACTCGGGCAGAGGCGGTCGTGCGCGACCCGCGAACCACAGAGCAGCTGGCCCTCGACACCCTAGTGGAGGTCGTGGATGTTGCGGTGCGTTCCCGCGCGACCGGCACCATCGGGGCACGCCGCCCCGACGTGCGCGTGCTCGTCACGCAGGCAGACCTCGACCGGCGCCAGGGCGTCGGCTATCTCGAAGGGCAGTCGGCAGCAGTGTCGATCGGCACGGTCGAGCGCCTCGCATGCGACGGCGGGCTCGTTCCGATCATGTTCGACGATGCCACGGGTGCCGCGCTCAACCTCGGGCGATCGCAACGGCTTCACAGCGCGCGGCAGCGGGTGGCGATCGCCGCTCGCGATGGGGGTTGCATCGCTCCCGGCTGCGACCGGCCGCCGAGCTGGTGCGAGGTGCACCACATCCACGAGTTCTCGAGGGGTGGAAGCACGGATCTCGCTGACGGCGTGCTGTTGTGTCGCCATCATCACCTGCTGGTTCACAACAACGGATGGCGCATCACTCGGCAGCAGCACGCCTACTGGCTGGTTCCGCCACCCGCGACCGATGCGAACCGGGCACCTATTGCCCTGCAGTCGCGGAGCGCTGCCGTGAGGCGGCTGGTGGGGGCGAGAGCAGGTGCGATGGGCTGACAGCTGAGCTTGCTGAGCGCGCGGGTAGCGAAAAGCCCCGGAGCCGGGCTCTGGGGCTGTCGCTGGCGGTGGCCGTGGCCGTGGCGGTGACGGTGGCGCGGCGCTCTCTGGTGACTCCGCGCCGCTACCTGGTGACTCCGCGCCGCTACTTGCTGTGGTTGACGGCCCACGCGAGGGCGTAGTCGGCGACCTCTTCCCAGCCGTCCTGGCTGACGATGCGGTGGGTGCGGCCGGCGAACTCCCTGTACTCGACGACGGCCGGGCTGCCCGACTGCGCGTACTTGGCCAGGATCGCCTCGCCGATGGCCGGCGGAACGACGTGGTCGATCTCGCCAGTGATGATGAGCAGCGGGGCACGGTCGGCGCGAGCGTAGTCGACGTGCGAGACACCACCTTTCTCGTTGAAGGCACCGGCGACACCCTCGAAGAAGACACGGTTGTAGGAGTTGACGGCGAACTCCTCCCAGATCGCGTCAGACTCCGCGCGGCTGAGGTCGTTGCCGAAGGTGAAGTGGAAGTGCGACTTCGAGATCGGCGACGCCCCGTTCTTCGCAAACGGGTTGCTGAGAATCGGGAAGCCCGTGCGCAGCGTCGACGGCGGCAGAGTCGTGATGCCGGCCGGCTGGCCGGGGGTCACCCCCACGTAGGCGCTGCCGAGGTTGCGATCCGCGAGCATCTGCGTGAAGAGTCCGCCGAACGAGTGGCCCATGATGATCGGCTTGCGGCCCTCGGCGAAACCGGGAAGGTCGCGGATGATCCGCTCGTAGTTGTCGACGATCTGCGCGATGCCGATGCCCTTAAGCGCCTCGGGGTTGCTGCGGATGTCGGTGACGGTGCGGTCGTCGATGCCGGGCCAGCCAGGCACGACGACGTCGTGGCCGAGAGCACGGAACCGGTCGGCCCAGGTGTTCCAGCTGGTGGGTGTCATCCAGAGACCGTGCACGAGAAGGATGGTCGCCTTGTCGGTGGTGTTGCTGGTCATGTCGTCAATCCATTCTGTAGGGAGAACGTTCGTTCTCTTTGTCGATGTCACGACAGTACTGCCCTCGATCAACCAATGTCAAGCAAAAAGAGAAAGATCGTTCTATCATTTATCCATGGCCACCACGACAACACGACCCTCCGAGGCTCGCGAGCGACTTCTGCGAACGGCGAGCGGGCTGTTCTACCGCGACGGCATCCACTCGGTCGGCGTCGACCGCGTCGTCGAGACCGCCGGCGTGACCCGGGCCACGTTCTACCGGCACTTCCCCGGCAAGGAGGATCTGGTGCGGGCCTACCTCCAGCGGGAAGACGAGGCGCTGCGCGACGCGTTCGCCGGCCTCGGCGAGCTC
The DNA here is from genome assembly GCF_057073975.1 of Conyzicola sp. Lineage (NCBI taxonomy): Bacteria > Bacillati > Actinomycetota > Actinomycetes > Micrococcales > Microbacteriaceae > Conyzicola > Conyzicola sp. The sequence continues at coordinate 7,794 of NZ_JBXMIS010000064.1, forward strand.
GACGGGGAGCAGGCGCTCGAGGCCGTCATCGAGGGCATCGCCGACGACGTCACGCGCAACCACACGCGCGGCTGCCCGTTCATCAACGCAAGCGCGGAATACCCGGATGCCGCCAGCCCCGTGCGCAGAACCGTCGCTGAGCACCGCGACTGGTTTCGCTCCACCCTCGCGGCGACGCTGGAGTCCGCCGGCCGCGACAACGTCGCGGAACGCGCCGGCGCCCTCGTGCTGCTGAGGGATGCCGCGCTGGTCGGGGGCTATCTCGACGGCCCCGACACCATCCGCGACACGTTCATCGCGACGTCACGCACGGTCGCGGGCCTGGCGTAGGGCGACGAGCCCTAATTCTTCTGCAGGTACGCCGACACGACGGCGGGCACATACGGCGCGACGTCGCCACCGAGCGCAGACACCTGCCGCACGAGCGAGCTCGACACGTGGGCGTGCTCAGGGGCAGGCAGCAGGAAGACGGTCTCGACGCCGGCGAGGTTGCGGTTGACGATCGCCATCGGCGTCTCGTAGGCAACGTCAACCTGCGAGCGGATTCCCTTGACGAGAACGCTCGCCCCCACCTCGGTGCAGTAGTCGACGAGGAGGCCGACGCTCCAGCTGGTGACCCGGATGTTGTCGGGAAGTCCTGCGGCGGCAATCGACTGCTCGATGAGCGAGACGCGCTGCGCAATAGGCAGCAGGGCCGACTTGTCGGGATTGTGCACCACGAGAACGTGCAGCTCGTCGAAGAGCCCGGCCGCTCGGCCGATCACATCGAGGTGACCAAGGGTGACAGGGTCGAACGACCCAGGAACGACGGCGATCCTGCTCATGGCTTCACCCTAGCGGAGCAGTGTTACCGATCTGTGACATATGACCTGCGACTTCGACAGACCTACGACTTCGACAGGAACGCCTGAGCGCTCTCGTCGAGGCGGCGGTCGAGCGCCTCGCGGAGGGCGAGGTGCTGCTCCAGCGTCGGATCGGAGTCGAGGATGCCGCTGGCCAGGTCGCGCGCCTCGCTGATGAGCTCGCCATCCTTCGCCACGCGCAGCAGCCGAAGCGATGACCGCCCACCCGACTGCACGCTGCCGAGCACGTCGCCCTCCTGGCGCAGCTCGAGGTCTTTCTGGGCGAGCTCGAAGCCATCGAGCGTCGCGGCGACGGCCTCGACGCGCTCGCGGGCGAGAGTGCCTTCCTCTGCGCTCGTGACGAACAGCGCGATGCCGGGCACTCCCCCACGACCCACCCGGCCTCGCAACTGGTGCAGCTGGGAGACCCCGAACCGATCGGCGTCGAGAATGACCATGGTGCTCGCGTTCGGCACATCGACGCCGACCTCGATGACGGTGGTCGCGACGAGCACATCGACCTCGCCGGCGGCGAAGGCGCGCATGGTCGCGTCCTTGTCGTCGCTCGACATGCGACCGTGCAGCGGCTCGACGCGGCGGCCCGGCAGTCGTTCCCGCACGTGCTCGATCGCGGTCTCGACGTTCGCGGTGGTCGGTGTCTCTGCCTCGTCGCCCTGCTCGACGAGCGACGGAGAGATCGCCGGGCACACGACGAAGGCCTGGCGACCCTGCGCGAGCTCCTCAGAGACCCGCTCCCAGATGCGGCCGGCCCAGCCGGGCTTGTCGGCGAGCGGCACGACGTGGCTCGCGATCGGCGAGCGGCCGGCCGGCAGCTCTGCGATCGTCGAGATGTCGAGGTCGCCGAAGACCGTCATCGCGACCGTGCGGGGAATCGGGGTGGCCGTCAGCACGAGCAGGTGGGGCGGTGTCGCCGCCTTCGCCCGCAGCGTCTCGCGCTGCTCGACCCCGAAGCGGTGCTGCTCGTCGACCACGACGAGACCGAGGTCGAAGAAGCCGACGTTGTCGCTCAGTAGCGCATGGGTTCCGACGACGATCTGGGCAGAGCCGCTCACGACCGCCAGCAGCGCCTTCTTGCGCACGGCGGTCGGCAGCTGCCCGGTGAGCAGGGTCGGCTTGAGCCGCGCCGCGAGGTCGGGGCCGAGCGTGGCGACGATGGAGCGAAAATGCTGGTGTGCGAGAACCTCCGTCGGGGCGAGCAGCGCCGACTGACCGCCGCTCTCTGCCACGGCGAGCATCGCGCGCAGCGCGACGAGGGTCTTGCCAGAGCCGACCTCGCCCTGCACGAGCCTGTTCATCGGTGCGCCCTCGGCGAGGTCACGCGAGATCTCGAAGCCGACCCTCTCCTGATCGCCCGTGCGCGCAAACGGCAGGCGGGCGTCGAAGCCGTCGAGCAGGTCGCCCTGGATGCGCGGCACAGCTGGCGTCTGACGCGACACCGCCCGCTGCCGCAGCAGCGCGGACTGCAGCACGAACGCCTCCTGGAACCGCAGCGACTTCGCCGCGGCACCCCAGTCGGCATCCTTCCGCGGTCGATGGATGAGCTCGACGGCCTTCGCATACGGCAGCAGCTTTCTGCCCAGCCGCACCTCGCTCGGCACGGGGTCGTCGAGTGGCGGCAGGGTGTCGAGCACGACGCCGACCGCCTTCTGGATCTGCCAGCTCGCCACCGTCGACGTCGCCGGGTAGATCGGAATCGGCAGCTCTGCCCACTCCTTGGCGCGCGCGGGGTCGGCCTCGGCATCCGGCTCGAACAGCTCGTAGTCAGGGTGGGCGAGCTGCAGGGTTCCGCGGTAGTCGCCGACCTTGCCGGCGAAGATGCCGCGAACGCCGGGGCGCAGCTCCTTCGCGCGCCAGGCCTGGTTGAAGAAGGTGAGCGACAGGATGCCCTTGCCGTCGCTGATGCGCACCTCGAGCAGCGAGCCACCGCGGGCCCGCATCGGCCGCTCCCGGGTCTCGAGCACCTCGGCCACGATCGTCACCGTCGTGTCGAGCGGCAGCTCGGTCAGGGCCGTCAGCTCACCTCGGCGGGCGTAGCGGCGCGGGTAGTGGCTGAGGAGGTCGCCGACAGTCGCGAGCCCGAGGCCCTTCTCGAAGGCCGCAGCCGTGCGACCGCCGAGCGCGGTCACGAGCTTGGCGTCGAGCGGAGAGGTCACGGTTCGAGGGTATCGCCAGCTACCGTTGGGGGTGTGACCCGCATCATCGCCGGATTCGCCGGATCCATCGCCCTCGAGGTGCCTCGCGCGGGCACCCGCCCGACGAGCGACCGTGTGCGCGAGGCGATCTTCTCCTCGCTCGAGGCGAAGGGCGCCATCGACGGAGCCAGAGTGCTCGACCTCTATGCGGGGTCGGGCTCGCTCGGCCTCGAGTCTGCCTCGCGGGGGGCGACGGTCGTCACCCTCGTCGAGCTCTCGCAGACGGCGGTCAAGGCGTGTCGCGCGAACGCCGCCCGCGTGGCGGCGGCTGCACCGAGAAGTGCGAAGCCGGCCATCGAGGTAGCGGGGCAGTCGGTGCAGTCCTTCATCTCCAGCTCGGTCGCCGAGTGGGACCTCGCCTTTCTCGACCCGCCCTACGAACTGGGTTCCGCCGAGCTCGTGCTCACCCTCGAGCACCTCGTTCCTCGCCTGAGCGAGGGCGCCGTCGTGGTCGTCGAACGCAGCTCCCGCGACGCGGAGCCCCTCTGGCCCGACGGCCTAGAACTCGACAAGCGCAAGAACTACGGCGACACGACCCTCTGGTGGCTGACGCGGGACTAGGCGCGCTGCACGACCTCGTGGCCACGGCCCGGGTGCCACGACTCGATCACGAGCATGGTGGCGGCGGGGTCGAGGCGCACGAGTGCGACCTCGGTGAGGTCGACCTCGAAGGCGCCCCCGGCATCCAGCGACGACTCCGCCGTTGGCACGAGCCGGCCGGCGAGCTTGGCATCGCCGGGCCAGTCCGCCTGGGCGGCGGGCGGTTCGAGCGTTGGCGAATGGATTGCGACCCGCGGGTCGCGCAGCACGTCGCGCAGCTTGGCAGAGCGCGGCATCATGCCGAGGGTCACCGCGCCGTTCTCGAACTTCAGCTCGGTGCCGCTGATGCGCGGCGAGCCGTCGCTGCGCAGCGTGGCAAGGGTCTTGTTGGTGCCGGCATCGAACAGCGCCTGCACACGCGCGGCGAAGTCGGGGGCATCGGCGACGACATCGGCCCAGCTGGTCATGCCGAGAGTATGACCGCGACCACCGACACGGCCGATGGCCTAGCCCGACTCGCCCGACCAGTCGGCGAACGGATCCCAGCCGCCCCGCGCGTCGAACGGCACCCCGTCGACGAGCACGCCCTCGCCCGCGACGACCCGGCCGATCGCCCGGAACCCCGCTGGCACGTCGCCGGGGAAGGAGGCGAGCAGGGAGTGGTCCTCCCCACCAGAGAGGGCATCGAGGCTGCCGAGCGCCGCCCGGGAGAGGTCGATCGCGACGCCGCTCGCCCGAGCCACGCGGCGCGCGTCGAGGGCGAGCCCGTCGCTCAGGTCGATCATGCTCGTCGCTCCCCCGAGTGCCGCGACCACGCCGGCGCCGATCGGCGGATGCGGTCGCAGCTGCGCGATCACGAGCGGGTCGTCGCTCAGCGCGCCAGGAGAGCGCACTCCGTGCTCGAACAGCAGACGCAGCCCGGCGGCAGAGTGCCCGAGCACGCCGGCCACCGCGACGGTGTCGCCGACCTGAGCCCCCGACCGCGTCACCGGCGGGCGGCCCTCGAGGTCGCCGAAGGCGGTCACGGCGATGGTGAGGGTGTCGGAGACAGAGAGATCGCCGCCGACCACGCCGCAGCCCGGCGCCATCGCCTGGCAGCCCTCGCGGAGTCCATCGGCAATGCTCTCGAGAAAGCCGACGGCGGTATCGGCCGCTGCCGCGATCGCAACGACGAGCGCCGTCGGCACGGCGCCCATCGCGGCAACGTCAGAGAGGTTGGATGCCGCGGCCTTCCACCCGAGGTCGAACGGCGTCGACCAGGCGAGGCGAAAGTCTGGCCCGTGGATCATCATGTCGGTCGTGACGACGAACCGGCCATCGGGGGCGGCCACGACGGCCGCGTCGTCACCAGGGCCAAGCAGCTCGGATGCCGCGCCCGGCAACCGCGGAAAGATGCGCGCGAGCGTTGCTCCCTCTCCGATTCCAGCAAGGGTGTCGGCTGCCTCCATGCCTCACACGGTAGCCTGATTTCGATGAGACTCCTGCCCGTCGCGGTCGCCGCGGCCCTCGTGCTCGCGCTGAGCGGCTGCGCTCAGGTCGTCGCGCTCGAGCCGGCGGCCGACGCAGAAGACACCCGGTGCGCCGATGTCGTCGTGCGGCTGCCAGACACCGTCGGCGGCCGCGACAGCGACCTCGCCCTGCGCGAGACCAACGCCCAGGGCACCGCGGCATGGGGCACGCCGACGGCCGCGATCCTGCGCTGTGGAGTTCCGGTTCCCGATCCGACCTCGACGCTGCGCTGCTACACCGCCGATGGTGTCGACTGGCTGCTCGACGAGTCCGACCTGCCGAACCTCGTCTACACGACCTATGGCCGCGAGCCGGCGATCGAGGTCATCGTCAACCAGGACGAGGCCGCCGGCGGTGCGGTGCTGCTCGACCTCGCGTCAGCGGTCGGCTTCACCGACAAGGTCGGGGCCTGCACGACCGTCGACGACGCGCTCTAGCCGGCTCGCCTCTGGCTGGCTCGCCTCTAGCTGGCTCGCCTCTGGCTAGCTCGCCTCTAGCTGGCCTCGTCGAACCCGAACTCCCGCAGCTCCTGGTCGCACCGGCACGCAGCAGCGACCCTGCGAGACCACTCGAGCGCATCCTCGCGGGTGGGCAGCTCCAGCACGAGAAACCCGCCGGTGAGCACGCTGCCGGGATACGGCTCGGACGACACCGAGCCGTCAGCCGACACCCGCACCGGCGGGGCGCTCTCGTCGATGCCACCGCCGAAGACGTAGACGCCCGCCGCCTTCGCCTCCTCGATCACCGCGTGGGAGTCGACGCTGGCACCCGCGAGGTTCTCTGGACTCATGTCCATCGCTGCGCTGGGGAACGATATGAGGTATTTCGTCATCCCTCGATGGTGCCGCGAGGCGGCACGGCACACAAGAGCTAGCCGCGCGGCCCGTCGAGGCCGACGAGCTTGCCAGCGATGCCGCCGGCCGCGCGCAGCGCAGCGCCAGAGCCGAAGCCGCCAGCCGGCAGCACGAAGCGCTTGTCGCGGGCTTCGACAAGAGCGTCGGTGAGCGCGGTCGCCGCTGGCACCGTCGGCGCCCAGAGGTAGAGCGAGAGCGCGCCCGGGATCGAGTTGACCTCGTTGACGAACAGCTCGCCGGTGGCCTCGTCGAGCAGCAGGTCGACGCGCACGATGCCGGTGAGACCGGTCACCTCGGCGACGCGGCGGGCCAGGTCGCCCGCGAGCGTCGCGACCGGGCCGGGAACATCGGCGGGAAACTCGCGCGGTGCCGCGCTGAGCCCTGCGGTGCCAGAGCCGCCGGAGAGGTACTTCTCTGCATAGGAGTAGAGCCCGGTGCCCGACGCGCTGCGCACAGGCTTCTCGAGCGCCGTGACCTCGAGACTCGGGTGGGTGCGGAACGAGATGTTGAGGTCGACGAGCTCTGGGCGGTAGGGCTCGAGCACGGCGCCGGCACGCAGGTGCGCGCTCGCCTTGGCGACGGCGCGTGCGGCGTCCCAGTCCTCGACGATCTCGATGCCGATGGAGGATCCGCCGAAGCGCGGCTTGACGATGTACGGGCCGTCGAACGATGGCGCGGTCGTCTGCGACAGCAGCTCGCGCGTGAGGGACGGCACGCCAGAGGCGAGCATGAGGCCGCCGAAGGCGAGCTTGTCCATGCCGACAGCACCGGCGAAGAGCGAGGACCCCGTGGCCGGGATGCCGAGAAGGGAGAACAGCGCGGCCGCGCCGCCACCCTCGCCGACGCCGCCGTGCAGGCACAGGAGAACGGCTGCGACATCCAGCGCCTTCTTGCCCTTGAGGTACAGTCCCGAGTCGCCCGACAGCCGCACCTCGATGGGCACGGACCTTTTGGGCACACCGTCGAGGAAGTCGATCGCCTCAGAGCCGCTCGGCACCTGGAACCACTCGCCCGACGGAGCCCAGTAGATCGGAACCACCGCGGCGCCGCTCTCGGTGAGCACGCGCTCTGCCTGTAGTCCGGTGAGGATCGAGATCTCGTGCTCAGGCGACGGCCCGCCGAAAAGGACGGCCCAGGGGGCGTTGCTCATGGAAGTCCCTTACGGGTAGTGATCGGGCAGGTCGTTCTCATAGAGGATAACGCCTCGTCCTGCGGCCTGATCGAGAGCGGCGGCCACGGCCGGCCCGCGACGCGAGAATAACCGCGGCGGGTGCGCCCCCTCGGCTGCGCCCTCGACGAGGGCTGCGCGGTTGGTGCGGCCGATGACGAAGAGGTGCCCGCCGACCGCGGCGACCTGCGCACCGAGCGCGCGGTTGCGATCGCGCTGCACCCGGCCGAGCTCGACCATGCCCGGTGTGACGACCACGAGCTCTCCCCCGCGCTCGGCTGCCAGCGCGGCGGCCCCCTCGACAGCGCGGGCAGCACCGACGGGGTTGGAGTTGTAGGTGTCGTCGACGACGAGCACGCCACTTGCCGCCTCCTGCACCTCTGCGCGGTGCGGCGAGTCGGGCAGGGCGCTCAGGCGCGAGGCGATGGATGCGAGCGGCACGTCGAGCGCGACGGCGATTCCGACGGCGACAGCCACATTCACCGCGTGGCCGACGCCGGAGATCGAGACCGGCGCGGTCTCGCCACCGACGCGCACCGTTCCGTCGGCGACGATGACATCCGCCCCCTCGGTGTCGGCGACGGTTGAGACGCGGATGACGCGCTTGCCCTGGCTGGCGCACACCTCGGCGAGGCCGTAGAGCAGCGGGTCGTCGATCGGCAGCACGACCGTGGCGGCCTTCTCTGTGATCTCCGACTTGGCCTTGAAGATGACCTCGCGCGAGCCCATGCGGGCAAGGTGCGCCTCGCCGATCGTGGTGATCGCCGCGATGTCGGGCGGGAAGGTCTCAGAGAGCTCGCGGATCTCGCCCTGGCCGTAGACACCCATCTCTGCAACGAAGATCTCGGTGCCGGGCACCACCCGCTCGTTCACCGCGCGCGAGAGCCCCATGAGGTTGTTGAAGGATGCCGGAGAGGCAACCGTGGAGTAGCTGCCCGACAGCACGTGGGCGACGTAGCCCTTCGTCGAGGTCTTGCCGTAGGAGCCGGTGATCGCGACGATGCGCGGGCCCACCTGCGAGAGCCGCTTGCGCGCACTCACGAGGTACTTGTGCGAGAGGCGCTTCTCGATGGGGGCGAGGATCGCGAGCGCGAGATCCATGACGAGCGGGGCGAGCAGGAACGCGAGCGCGATGCCCGAAGCACCCAGCAAAGTGGTGAGCAGCGCCGCGATACCGAGGAACAGCACGGCCCAGACCGCGAGAGTGTGCTTGAGCCGCGTCGTCCACGCGAGCGCGCTGCTGCGCCCGCGGATGCCGAGGCCGAACGGAAGGAACACGACGATGGCGAGGGCCGCGACCGCTGCCCACGGCATCCAGTCAGGAAGCCTGCTGCCGATGAGCCCGCCGACGACCGGCGTGAGGGAGACCGCGAGCAGAACCACGGCAACGATCGCCGCGGCGAGGTTGAGGCCGCGCACCCGCAGCCAGAGCCCGGCGAGAATGGTCACCCATGGCGCGATGTAGTGCTCGCGCTGCGCGACCCGCAGCCAGCGCAGAGTGGTGGGCACGAGCGCGAGGGCACCGATGACGAGTGCGATCAGCAGGGGGGTCATCGGGTCTCCTCGATCAGGTAGAGCAGCTCTTCGCGTACGGCGTCGGCGACGGCGCCCTCGAGCAGGTGGCCTCCGCCCTCGACCACGCGAAAGCTCGCCTCGTCGATCAGCCCGCTCGCATCGCGACCGAGCGGCATCGGCGCCTCTGTGTCGTTCTCGCCCCACACCATGCGCACCGGAACGCGGATGGCGGCAAGGTCGGTCTCGTATGTCTCGTTGACGGTGCGCACCATCACGCCGCGCATGATGCCGCTCGAGTTCACGTAGTCGCGGGAGCCGTGCTTCTGGCGCTGCTTCTCGAGTGCCGACTCTGGAAGGATGCCGCGCGTGACGAGCGCCCGCACGATGCGGTACTGCAGCTTCGGCTTCGATGTCGCGGGAGGGCGCAGCAGCGGCACGCCCGTCAGCACGAGGCCGCGCACGAGCTCGGGGTGGCGGGCCGCGAGCCGCACGGCGACGCGTCCGCCGAAGGAGTGGCCGAGGATGACGACGGGGCCGAACGGCGCGATGGCCTCGGCCACCAGCTCTGCGTAGTCCTCGGTGCCCCAGGCCGTCGGCGGCTCGTCCGTCGAGCCGAAGCCCGGAAGGTGCGGAGCGACGGCATCGAGGCCGGCGACGATGGCAGAGAAGTCTGCCCCGCTGCGGGCCCAGCCGTGCAGGGCGACGACGACGGGAGGGGTCGAGCCGGTCTTGTCGGCGAGGAGGCGGCCGTCGGCAAGGGAGGTGAGCATGCCGACTACTCCCCCTGTGGCATCGGGTCGGTCGTGAGGTGCGGCGCGAGGAACCGGGGCTCGAGGGTGCCGGCGAGCACCTCTGCCACCTGGCTGACGATCGGCATCTCGACGCCCTTGGCGAGGGCGAGCTCGAGGATGGGGGCGACGCTCGAGAGACCCTCGGCCGTCTGGCTCATCTGCTTCACGACCTCGGAGAAGGTGTAGCCCTGGCCGAGCAGGCGACCCGCGGTGTTGTTGCGCGACAGGCTCGACTCGCAGGTGGCGATGAGGTCGCCGAGGCCGGCGAGGCCGGCGAGCGTCTCTGCACGCCCGCCGTAGGCGACCGCGAACTCCGTCATCTCGACGAGACCGCGCGTGATGATGGATGCCTTGGTGTTCTCGCCGTAGCCGACGCCATCCACGATTCCGATCGCGACGGCGATGAGGTTCTTGAGCACTCCGCCGAACTCGGTGCCGATCACGTCGGTGTTCACGTAGCTGCGGAAGTAGGGGTTGGTCGCGGTGAGGGCGACCTTCGTCGCCGTCTCGAGGTTGTCGGAGGCGATGACGGCCGCGGTCGGCTGCTCCTTGGCGATCTCGAGCGCGAGGTTGGGGCCAGAGGCCACGGCGATGCGCGACGGGCCGACACCGAGCTCCTGCTCGATGACCTCGCTCATGCGAAAGCGGGTGCCCTTCTCCACGCCCTTCATGAGGGAGACGACGACGGCATCCTGCGGGATGAGCTCCCGCACGATGCGCAGGTTCTCTCGCAGCGACTGCGCTGGCACCGAGAGGTAGACCTGCTGGGCGCCCTCGAGCACCTCCGGCAGCAGCGACGACGCCCACAGGGTGCGCGGAAGGTTGATGCCGGGCAGGTAGTCGCTGTTTCGCTTCGACTGCGAGATCTCGCGGGCCAGCTCCGGTCGCCGTGCCCAGAGGGCAACGCTCGCACCGCCATCGGCGAGGATCTTCGCGAACGTGGTTCCCCACGATCCGGCGCCGAGGACGGCGACACGAACGGGGGTCTCGAGAGGCTCAACCACGCGCCAGCCTTCCTGCGCCCGCGACCCTCGCGAAGCACCGCACCCATTCTGCCATTGCGGGCCCGTGGCACGGCCGCGAGCCCGCGCTCGGCACCAATCCCCCTGCCGACAATGAGCGCTGGCCGGCTGCCCTAGGGGCGACCGAACTCGGTCTGGTTGTGCTGCGCCGGGTCCCAGCGCTCGAGCGGTGGCGTCTCGCCGCGCAGGTCGGCGACGAGGGCCGTGATCGCAGCCATGAGCTTGTCTGTCGCGAGGCCGATCGTCTGCGCGTCGAGGGCCTTGCCCTCGAACTCGCTGAGGTCGAGCGGCTCGCCGAAGCGGATGGTGATGTGCTGGCGCGGTATCAGTCGCGGAAACCGCGCATACGGTGCGAGAAAGCGCTCCGTGCCCCAGTGCGCAGCCGGAATGAGCGGGATGCCCGCGCTCAGTGCCAGCCGCACCGCACCGGTCTTGCCGCGCATGGGCCAGAGGCCCGGGTCACGCGTGAGGGTGCCCTCCGGGTAGACGATCACGCCGGATCCCCGCTCTGCCACCACGGCGGCGGTCGACAGGGGGTTGTCGCGGCTCGTGCCCGCGCGCTCCACCGGGATCTGCCCCGTGATGCGCAGCAGCCCCTTGACGACGGGAACACGGAAGAGCGACGCCTTGCCGAGGAAGTGCGGCGTGCGGCCGGCCCGAAAGACGCCGATGCCCATGACGATGGGATCGATGTTGCTCGTGTGGTTCGGCGAGATCACGAACGCCCCGTCGCGCGGCACGTTGTGCGAGCCCTCGCGAGTGATGCCGACGAGCAGCCACATCAGCGGGATGACGGTGAACTGGAGGATGCGCCAGATCGGCTTGCTCTCGCGCCGCAGCAGTGGGACGCGCCTGTCTGACACGGAGGCCCTCAGCCCGCGTAGTCGAAGTCCGCGCCCAGCAGTCGCAGCTTGTCGATGAAGTGCTCGTAGCCGCGGCTGATGATGCCGACGTTGCTGATGGTCGACTCGCCCTCCGCCGTGAGTGCCGCGATGAGGTAGCTGAAGCCGCCGCGCAGGTCGGGCACGCGAACGTCGGCGCCGTGCAGCTTGGTCGGCCCGGTGATGACGGCCGCCTGCTCCAGCGGACGACGCGGAACCCGGCGCGTGACCGACTCGAGGCCGTCTTTGTGCACGGTGATGTCTGCGCCCATCTCGATGAGGGCATCCGTGAATCCGAACCGGTTCTCGTAGACGGTCTCATGCACGACGGAGACCCCGTCGGCCTGGGTGAGGGCGATGACCAGCGGCTGCTGCCAGTCGGTCATGAAGCCGGGGTGCACGTCGGTCTCGACGACGACGGGCTTGAGCTCGCCTCCGCGGTAGAACCGGATTCCGTCTTCGTGGATGTCGAAGGCCCCGCCCGCCTTGCGGAAGATGTTGAGGAAGGTCATGAGCTCCTGCTGCTTCGCGCCGCCGACGAAGATATCGCCATCGGTCGCGAGTGCTGCAGACGCCCAGCTGGCTGCCTCGTTGCGGTCGAACAGCGCGCGGTGGTTGTAGCCGTGCAGCTTCTCGACGCCCTCGATGAAGATGACGCGGTTGGGCTCGACCGAGATGATCGCGCCCATCTTCTGCAGGATCGCGATGAGGTCCATGATCTCTGGCTCGATCGCCGCGTTCTTCAACTCTGTGACGCCCTCGGCGAGCACCGCGGTCAGCAGCACCTGCTCCGTCGCCCCGACGCTCGGGTAGGGAAGGTCGATGAGCGCACCCTTGAGGCCGTTGGGCGCCGTCAGGCGGATTCCCTCGTAGCTCTTGTCGACGATCGCACCGAAGGCGCGCAGCGCATCCATGTGGAAGTCGATGGGGCGGTCGCCGATGCGGCAGCCGCCGAGGTCGGGGATGAGAGCCTCGCCGAGCCGGTGCAGCAGCGGCCCGCAGAACAGGATCGGGATGCGGCTGGAGCCCGCGAGCGCGTCGATCTGGGCGAAATGCGCCTTCTCCACGTTCGTCGGATCGAGCAGCAGCTCGCCCGGCGCCACCTCCGTCACCGAGACGCCGTAGGCCTCGAGCATGCCCGTGACAACGCCGACATCGCTGATGTTCGGCACATCGCGCAGCGTCGACGGAGTGTCGGCGAGCAGTGCCGCAACCATCGCCTTGGTAGCGAGGTTCTTGGCCCCGCGCACCTCGATGCGACCGTGCAGCGGCTTGCCGCCGCGAATCAGGATGCTGTCGGAGGTCATTCCGACCCTCTTGCCTGCCTTGTGGGCGTCGGTGACGAGAGAATTCATTCAATCCGCCTAACTGGGGGAACTGTTCGTGCAGTGAAAGCGTGGCGCCGGGGGTGGGCGCTTCTGCTTAACGAGCGGGGAGAGTCTTCGGGCGCCAGTTCTCCCGGCGAGCCTCGAACTCCGTTATTGCGGCCTCATCGCGGAGGGTGAGGCCGATGTCGTCCAGCCCCTCGAGGAGGCGCCACCGAGTGTAGTCGTCGATCTCGAAAGTAAGACTCAGAGTACCCGCGGTCACTGTTCTGGCAACCAGATCGACCGAGATCTCTATCCCCGGCTCCTGCTCGCTGAGAGCCCAGAGCTGTTCGATGCCCTCCTCGGCGACCTGGGCCGCGAGCAGCCCCTGCTTGCCGGAATTGCCGCGGAAGATGTCGCCGAAGCGCGGGCTGAGCACGGCGACGAAGCCGTAGTCGCGCAGCGCCCAGACCGCGTGCTCCCGGCTCGAGCCGGTGCCGAAGTCGGGGCCGGCGACGAGGATGCGCGAGCCGGTGCCCTCTGCCGCCGCGAACGGCGCCTGGTTGAGCACGAACTCCGGATCCTGGCGCCACTGGTAGAACAGCGCGTCGTCGAACCCGGTCTTCGTCACGCGCTTGAGGAACGGCGCGGGGATGATCTGGTCGGTGTCGATGTTGGACCGCTGGATCGGCACGCCGATGCCGGTGACTGTCGAGATCTTGTCCATCAGACGGCCGCCTCTTCTGCTCGGTGTGCGGGTTCTTTCGTGCCGTCGGCGACGCTGAGGTCCCACGGGCTCGAGAGCGTTCCGCGGATCGCGGTCGCGGCCGCGACGAGCGGCGACACGAGGTGCGTGCGCCCGCCCTTGCCCTGGCGGCCCTCGAAGTTGCGGTTGCTCGTCGAGGCGCAGCGCTCACCGGGGGCCAGCTGGTCTGGGTTCATGCCGAGGCACATCGAGCAGCCGGCGAAGCGCCACTCCGCACCGAACTCCGTGACGATCTTGTCGATGCCCTCTGCCTCTGCCTCGATGCGAACGCGGGCAGAGCCGGGCACGACCATGACGCGAACGCCCTCTGCCTTCTTCTGTCCCTTGATGATGCTCGCGAAGGCGCGCAGGTCTTCGATGCGCGAGTTGGTGCACGAGCCCATGAAGACCGCGTCGACCGGGATCTCCTTGAGCGGGGTTCCCGCCGCCAGGTCCATGTACTCGAGGGCGCGTTCTGCCGCGGCGCGCTCGTTGGGATCGACGATCGTCGACGGGTCTGGCACGGAGTCGCTCAGCGATGCGCCCTGGCCGGGGTTGGTGCCCCACGTGACGAAGGGCTCCAACTCGTTCGCGTCGAGGAAGACCTCGGCGTCGAAGACCGCGCCCTCGTCGGTTGGCAGGGTGTTCCAGTAGGCGACCGCGTCATCCCAGTCCTGCCCCTGCGGCGCGTGCGCGCGGCCCTTGAGGTAGTCGTAGGTCGTCTGGTCTGGGGCGACCATGCCGGCGCGCGCGCCCGCCTCGATCGACATGTTGCAGATGGTCATGCGGCCGTCCATCGATAGCGCACGGATGGCACTGCCGCGGTACTCGAGCACGTAGCCCTGGCCGCCGCCGGTTCCGATCTTCGCGATGACGGCGAGGATGATGTCCTTGGCCGTCACCCCGGGGCGCAGCTCGCCCTCGACGGTGATCGCCATCGTCTTGAACGGCTTGAGCGGAAGGGTCTGCGTGGCGAGCACGTGCTCGACCTCGCTGGTGCCGATGCCGAAGGCCATGGCGCCGAACGCGCCGTGCGTCGAGGTGTGGGAGTCGCCGCACACGACGGTGATGCCCGGCATGGTGAGGCCGAGCTGCGGGCCGACGACGTGCACGATGCCCTGCTCGATGTCGCCGAGCGAGTGGAGGCGCACGCCGAACTCCGCCGCGTTGTTGCGCAGCGTCTGGATCTGCGTGCGGCTCGTCAGGTCGGCGATCGGCTTGTCGATGTCGAGCGTCGGGGTGTTGTGGTCCTCCGTCGCGATCGTCAGGTCGAGGCGGCGCACGGGGCGCCCGGCGAGACGGAGGCCGTCGAAGGCCTGCGGGCTCGTGACCTCGTGGACGAGGTGGAGGTCGATGTAGATGAGGTCGGGATTGCCGTCCTCGCCTTTGACGACGAGGTGGTCGTCCCACACCTTCTCTGCCAGGGTGCGCGGTCGTGCTTGTTCGTTCATATAGATCAGCTGTCTCCTATGGAAGGTTGCCGGCCGTTACCGTCGAACACGACGAACTCCGCGACGAGGGAGGCCTGAGACTAGGACTCGTCGCGGCAGCTAAGAAGAAGCTGGGCGCACAGCATCCAATAAATCTAGCATCGCCGCCCGCATCAGCGCGCGCAGCTACCGCTCGAAGACATTCTCTGCCATGTGACGGGTGTATCCCCACGGACCGAAGCCATACCAGTTGGTGGCGAGCCAGACCCCGTCTCTCAGGAAGTGGGACTCGCCCTTGACCTCGCCGTCGACCCTCGCCTCGACGAAGTAGCGCACTCCTCCCATGTCGTTCTGCTGCCCGAAGCCGAGCGCGATGAGCCGCGCGGCGATGGCGGCAGACTCCTCTGGCGTGACCTCGCTGGCAACCGTGAGCACCGCATCCTGCGTTCCACCCGTTGGGTCGAGCCAGTAGCAGCGAAGGGAGGGCCGCCCGGTGAGCATCGCGATCAGCTCCGGATCCGACGATCCCGCCGGGGCTTCGCGAGCGCCCGTCCAGGCCATGTTGATAAACATCGACTCGCGCTCGAACTCTCTGATCATCGCCTGCCCGTAGAGTCCGGAGCAGTCGTCGGGCAGCACCGAGGGCGGCGGCGGCGCCTCCTCGGTTGCGGAAGGCGACGGGGATGGTGCTTCGTAGACGCGAGGGGTAGTCGGCAACAACCCGTTCCCCATGTCGAAGGGCCGCACCACGGCCGCGATCAACGTCGCGCCGACGACAAGCAGCCCTCCGCCGAGCGCCAGCGGAAGCACCCGGAACCGCGGCGCAGGCGGCGGCGCCGTGGCGGCAGTAACGACCGGGTCATCGAAGTCGGCTACCCAATCGAAGAGGTCGCTCTTCTGCCTCGGCTCGTGGCCGCGCGAGCCGTCGTGTGCATGACGGTGTGCCATGCTCCAACGCTAGGGAGGCAGAGATCGTGCTTCTAGGCGCTTGACAAATTGTCAGCGCGAAGTCGCGAGATGGCGTGGGGCGCCTGCGCTCAGCCCTGCTCGGCCTGGATGACGAACTCGCCGAGCTCGATGTCGCTGCCGGGCGGCACCGCGGTGCGCTCCATCGGGGCCGCGTGCACGTCATCCACGCCGTCTGCGGTGACGAAGACGCCGTTCGTGGAGTTGAGGTCGGTCACCCAGAGGCGACCATCGATGACCTCGACGACGGCGTGGGTCTTCGACACGGACTTCGTGGTGTCGGCAACGGCGAGCAGGTCACCGGCGATATCGCCATCGGTGCGGATGGGATTGCGGCCGATGAAGGTGGCGGTCGTCACCGTGGCGGAGCTTCCGTCGGGCAACGTGAGCCGCCATGACGGAGCCAGCTCGCCGCGCGGCGGCACGATGCGTGTCTCGTCGTTGTCGACGGCGGGCGCTGCCGAAGCAGTAGCAACCGGCGCGACCGGCGGCGTAGTGAACGGGATGCCCTGCGGGGCGGGTGGCGTGATGATCACTGGCTCACGCGGCGGGATGATGCGCCGAGTCGCCGAGTCACCGCCCTGCGTCGCGGTGCTTGGCTCGTCCTGCACCTCGCGCGGCGGAGGCAGCAACCCGGGAGGAGGGGTGATGAGGAAGGGGTTGTTCCCGTCCGACATTCAAGCCTCCAGCCTGTTTCCTAGGTGAGCAATGCTAACCCAGCCGTCGACGCACCGTGATACGCGTCTGACCCAGACCTAGACTTCGATGCGGACCGTTCGCGCCAACTCTGTCAGCAGCGGCTGCACCCGGTCGAAGCCCACCAGATCGGTCGTCGCCGTCATAAGGCGAACCATGCCGCCGGGAACGGCGAAGACGAAGTCGATGCGAGCGACAAGCCCATCGAGCTCTTTCTTGTTGTGGAACCGGAAGACCCGGACACCGGACACCCCCGTGTCGGAGATGAACGGCTCAACGTAGGGCTTCTCGACAGCCGACTCATCCAGAGCTCCGGCGAACTCCTCCACTCCCATCGAACCGAGCATCTCTGAGGGCACAATCGCCATGTCGACGACATAGATGCGGCCGTCCCATGCCTCCACCGCCACATAGGCGCGGCTGGCCATTCGCTGTTCTCTCGTCAAGGCCACCGACTCGAGGTACTCGACGGCGAGCGCCCGATGCTCTGCCGATGGCTCGCCGAGTCGTTCGGCCACGAAGGCGACGAGCTCGTTCGCCCAATCGGCGGCGGTAGCCCATCGGCCTGCGACCGGAAAGTCTTCCGGAACGCCGACCCACGGTGCCTGGTGATCGATGAAGATCTCGCTCATGCTGTTGCCTCGTCCCCGTCAACGAAACGTACTGTGCTGACAAGGGTGTCGAAGAGGAATTCCAGCGTTTCGACCAGCGCCGCACCCTCGTCCGTCTCGAGACGCATGATGGTGCCGACGAACATCATCAGTCGCGGCGACTCACCGGGAGACCAGACGAGATAGGTCACCCGGCGGGTGGCGGGTGCCTCGAAAACGCCCTGCGCATCCACTCGTTCTGGTATCTCTGCGAATTGGCGTATTGCCGGCTCACCGCCAACGGACGTCATCTGCGATGTTGCAGACCGCATGGAGAATGAGGTGAGCGCCTCCATCCGTGGGGCTGAGGCCGAGCCTGCAGGAATCGGCGCCTGAGCGACGACGATCGAAAGCGGAACGGCTGCCCCGTCGACCGTGTCCCCGGGAAAGAGCAGGTCTTGGCCGCCGTTGTCGACGGCCTGCGCTACCGCAGCAGTGAGTTGCTGAACAATGAACCGCTCTGCCATCGCCCGTTTCTCTGGGGGCAGCGACCGTGCGGCACTTCGGGCAAATGCTGCGCTAGCTTCGCCAGCCTTCTCATCTATCGGGATGTGCACCCAGCCCGGCGGGCGCACCATCAGATACTCGACTCGATCAACCACGCTGAACTGCCTTTCGCGCTGGACGCCGTGACGCCCTACCTGGCCTGGCGCGTCGAGCTCTCAGCGCGATCAGGAATGCCACAAGGGAGATTGCAGCCCCTACAGCGGCAGCGTAGACGCCGAGGATATATGGATCGAGCGGCGAATCCGGCTCGTTGTAGTACCGGGAGGTGGCGTTGATCCCCAGAGCAAAGAACACGCCAAGCGATGCTAGGAAGCCCGGGGTCGTCCTCCATCCGACTATCTTGACGCTCGAAGAGGCGAACGTCAGCCTCGGCACAGCCGTCACGGCGACGACGACAGCCAGATAGACCAGACCAGTGACGAGGAAGTACCACGCAGGAATGGTCGTCAGGAAGTGGCCGAACCAAAAGTCGGGGCCGCGAGTGTCTCCTCCGGGGACGCGCGGTCGCGGCGGTGCCGACCCGTTGACGTACACGTACAGCATCTGATTGCCCACGACCCCCAGCGGCCCGAACAGCAGGAACTGGAACAAGTTGGCCGTGGATACCAGCATCACCCCGATGGCGAGCCTCTGAATACGCGGGCGGTCTGCCCACGCGATCGCGCTTACCACGAATCGGGCTGTGGCACGAAGAAGTCACCGAGAACGGCGTCGGCGATGGGGTCGACGATGGGGTCGATGAGGTACTCCTGAGCAAACGGCATGAACACATCGCCAAGGGGCGAGCCTTCGAGTGCGAACTTCCACATCTGCGCGTCGATCTTCGCTGCCGCACTACCGGCGTCGCCGCCAACCGTCAGAGCCATATTGCGCAGCATGTTCATCTGAGCGAGATCATCGGCCCCGCCGGTCAAAAGCTTCTGCAGCGCGTTCGGCGCGGCGAGGTTGGCCTGCGACCTCAACCAGGCGGCGGCATAGTCGACCGTGTAGCCGTCGATACCCTGAGCCGCCTTACTCGCCATCAACGTCGCGGATGCCGCTTCGTGCGCAACCGTCACCGCCGGCTTGATGAGCTTGCCGATGCCGAACGGAATGACGGCGAGGGCAATCTCCAGAAGCGCGTCCTGAACCGATTTCGTTCCGGCCGAGACCTGACACGCTGCGATCACCACCGTCGCGATGGCAATGGCGATTCCGATTGCAGCGACGATCAGGTTGAGGCCCGGAATGAACAGGGCGACCACGACAAGCACGGCGCCGACGACGCCAACCCAGAACATGATGGTGTCGATGGTGGAGCCGTGCTCCTCCCAGAACTGCACCCAGGCGGAGTCGTTGATACCGCTCGCATCCCCGGTCTCCTGGATGGCGTCTGCTGCCGCGCGGGCGGCGGCGTGCATGGTCGCGAGCACCGTCTGTAGCTGCGCGTACTGGCTGTCCAACTTCGTGCGGGCCTCGGCCGCATCGTCGGCATAGCGGTCGATCTTCTTCTGGATGGCTGGCTGCTCGGTCGCGTCGGCATCCCGGTATTCCTGCTCGTAGTGACGCTGCCACTTCATGGCGTACGCCAGCTCGTCATCGAGCGTTCGCGCGGTCATGAGCAGGTTGTAGGAGTCCTGTCGAGCCGTGCGGAGCGGCCCGATGTAGCTCTCGACCGCGTCGGCGAAACCGGTGTACTTCTTCTCGGCTTTCTTGATGCGACCGATGACCTCCTCCGCCTGTTCAGCGAAGGCGTCGACGAACTCGCTTTGCGATGAGTAGTCGTTCACAATGGCCGTGAGCCTCGTTGCGCCGTTCTGAATGTGGTCGGCGATCGTGCGGTACTTGGCCACCTGCGTGGTGAGCACGCCGGGATCTCCGGGAACCGGATCGCTGTAGACCTCGAGTGCAGACCAGTCGTAGTTGCGGGACAACGGACGTCTCCTAGATGCTGTCGGCTAGCGCTTGGTCGACTGCATCGATGTTCTCCGCAGCGTTGTTCAGGTGACCCGCTAGCTTGTCGACCTGCTCGACCAGCTCTCCACGATGCTGGTTCCAGCTGGTGGCGAACTTGCGAACGGCGTTGGCGAGCGTGTCGTCACCAACTGCCGATGCGGTCGTCTCTACCTCACCACTGGCATCCTCGAGATCGAGGCGAATCTTCGAGAGAGTGACAGACGCTTCGCGCAATTCGTCGGTGTCGACTTTGAGATCAGCCACGGGGTTCCGTTCCATTGAGGGTTAGGGAGGGAGACAGGCGCGGGGGGGGGGGGGGGGGGGGGGGGGGGGGGGGGGGGGGGGGGGGGGGGGGGGGGGGGGGGGGGGGGGGGGGGGGGGGGGGGGGGGGGGGGGGGGGGGGGGGGGGGGGGGGGG
>NZ_JBXMIS010000065.1:0-6906 GCF_057073975.1 Conyzicola sp.
CTGGAACTCTCCAACGTCGCTACCCTGCCGATCAAGCTGTGGCCGGGGATGAAGATTGGCCAGTTGTGCTTCATCCGCACGAGCTCGCCCGTCGACAACCCCTACGGCTCGGGCATCTACCTCAACCGCTACCAGGGCCAGCGTGGGCCGACCGCGTCGCGCAGCTTCCAGAACTTCCACCGCACCGACGTGCGGTCGACGGATGCTGGGTCTGCGGGCAACTAGGTTTCGATACGCGCTGCGCGCTACTCAACCCTCAGCTAGGTCAGTAGTCTGAAACACAACGGAAGGGGCATCCATGGGCATCATCTCGCGCGGTTTCTCCGGTCGAAGCCGGGAGCACAATCCCGACCTCCCGCCCGGCCAGTACCTCACCGACGACTTTCCCGTGCTGTCGGCCGGCCCGACCCCTGAGCTCGACACCGCCGACTGGACCTTCACGGTGCAGACCGAGACGGGAGCCACCCAGTGGAACTGGGACGAGCTGCACGCCCTCGGCACAGAGGAGGTGCACACCGACATCCACTGCGTCACCCGCTGGTCGAAGCTCGCGACCACCTGGAAGGGCGTGCCTCTCGACGCCATCTTCGATCAGGTCGAGACCGAGCGCGAGTTCGTCATGGAGTACTCCTATGGCGGGTACACCACCAACGTGCCGCTGGAGGACCTGCTCGACGGCAAGGCCTGGATCGTCAGCGAGTTCGACGGCGAGCCGCTCGACCCGGAGCACGGCGGGCCTGCGCGCCTCCTCGTTCCGCACCTGTACTTCTGGAAGAGCGCGAAGTGGATCCGCGGCCTCGTCATGCAGGAGGACGACGAGCCCGGCTTCTGGGAGCAGAACGGCTACCACCTCTATGGCGACCCGTGGAAAGAGCAGCGGTACTGGTGACGAGCGGATGGCACGTGGGCACCGTGGTGGAGACGCGCACTGAGACCCCGAGCGGCCGCAGCATCGTCTTCGACGTGCCCGGCTGGACGGGCAACATCGCCGGACAGCACGTCGACGTTCGACTGAGCGCCCCCGACGGATATCAGGCGGTGCGCTCCTACTCGATCGCATCGGCTGACTCGTCGGAACGCGTGCAGCTCGCGGTCGACAAACTGCCCGACGGCGAGGTCTCGCCCTACCTCGTCGACGAGCTGCAGGTGGGCGACCAGGTGGAGTTCCGCGGTCCGCTCGGCGGGTGGTTCGTGTGGCGGCCGGAGCAAGCCGAACCCGTGCAGCTCATCGGGGGCGGTAGCGGCATCGTTCCTCTCGTGGCGATGATCCGCTCGCACGCCGCCGCGGCATCCACGGCTCGATTCCGGCTGCTCTACTCGGTGCGCACGCCCGCCGACGCCTTCTTCGCCGACGAGCTGACGAATCTCGTCGGGCCCACCTTCGAGCTCGACTGGCTGTACACGCGAGAAGCACCGGATGGATGGCCGCGGCCAGCCGGCAGGATCACCCTCGACGACCTCGCCCGCCTCGCAATCCCGGCAGCGGACTCCCCCGCGGTCTTCGTCTGCGGCCCCACCGGCTTCGTCGAGACCGTGGCCACGCACCTGGTCGCCCTCGGCCACGACCCCGTCGCCGTGAAGACCGAGCGGTTCGGAGGGGCGTGATGAGCACCCACGTTGACGGAAACGCCCTCGCCGGGCCGCTCTCTGAGCTGTTCCGCTTCGATCTCACCACAACGAGCGGCGAGTGCCGCCACTGCGGTGACGTCACCGTGCTCGCCCGCGCCATGGTCTACCCCGACCCGAGCGGCTACGTCGTGCGCTGCTGCGCCTGCGGCGACGTGCTGCTGACGATCGTGAAGACGGAGAAGCGCACCTGGCTCGACCTCTCTGGCATCAGCGGGCTGTAGATTCCATCGTGAGCTGCTCGCGCAGGCGTGCTCGCGCCCGCGAGTAGCGAGCCCGGGCGGCGTCAGGCCGCAGGCCGAGCACCGCCCCAGCCTCGGCCACGCCGAACCCCTCCCACGCGACAAGCAGCACGAGGTCCCGATCACGCTCGGTGAGGGATGCGAGTGCCTCGTCGAGCTCACCA
This sequence comes from Conyzicola sp., assembly GCF_057073975.1. NCBI lineage: Bacteria > Bacillati > Actinomycetota > Actinomycetes > Micrococcales > Microbacteriaceae > Conyzicola > Conyzicola sp. The sequence continues at coordinate 2,033 of NZ_JBXMIS010000065.1, forward strand.
TCGACCGACATCGGCGAGTCGGCTCGCAACTCAGCGCGCAGAGCATCCGCGATGTCGCGATGCCTGAGTCTGCCGCGCCGCGCTGCGGCGAGCACCCTGCGCGCAATGCCGAAGGCGTAGCGGCGGCGACCCTCGGCGTCCGCCGGGAGGGAGCGATGCTTTCGCCAGATCACGATGAGGGTCTCCGACAGGGCGTCGGCGGCATCCTCGCGGTTGTCGAGTCGGCGCACGAAGTAGCCAAGCAGGTCGGGCATGAGGTCGCGGATCTCGGTCTCGAGTGTCGCGACAGACTGCTCGACGCTCACTCTCCAGCCCCGGAGGAGAACCCGAGCAGGCTGCATTCTCCCGCCCGGAACACGGCGTGCGCGGCACCGTGCTCGCGATTCACGGCATCCGCTCCGACCTGCCTGAGCCGATCGGTGATGCCGCCGCCGTCCGTCGCAACGAGCGCGGGCCAGTCGGCTGCCGCGAGCACCACGTCGGCGGCTTCGACATAGCGCCGCTCGTCGCCGGTGCGCTCAGCGTCGAGAAGCTCCACTGACCAGCCGCAGTACGCACGGGTCTCAATCATTCGACGAAGGCTGGCCTCTTGGGTGAGGCCGGGGTTCGCTGCGCTGCTCTCGGCCACCGTGTCGAGGATGTCGTCGCGGTCCTGCCCAGGGGCGAGTTCAAGCCAGGTCGGGTAGATGGTCTCGAGGTAGACGCGAAGGTCGGGCTGGCTCGTGTCCACCCACTCACTGTCAGGAAGGATCTCGCCGCCCGACCCCGGGAACCAATTCGCCTGCGCAAGGAACTCCTGCACGACATCGGCCGCCGCTGGTGCAGCGGCAACTCCCCCGCCCACGACGAGCACGGCCGACAGCCCGATTGTCGTGAGGCGCTGCCGGCGCGAGATCCTGCCCTGCTCCCGGGCTGCCACGGCGAGCGCGTCGAGGGTTGCCGCAGCGACGGGGGTCACCCGGTTTGCAGCCGCAAGTCGGCGGTCAATGTCATTCATCGGGACTCCAGTGCTCAGGGTTCACTGGGTACATGTCGCGAAACCCGCGAAACGTGACACTAGCCGTAGATCTTCTCCGCGTACGTCGGGCCGTAGTACTCGTCGAGCTCCTCGAGCGGCTCCCCGCGACGGTCGGTGAGTGAGGCGATGACGGCGCGGCGAGGCGCGGCGTCGGGGGTCCAGGCTGCGGAATCCCAGGCCTTCGACCGAAGGAACGCCTTGCTGCAGTGATAGAAGACCTCGTGGATCTCGACGACGGTCGCGAGGATCGGCCGGTGCCCCTTCCCCACCATCGCATCGAACCACGGGGCATCGCCGACCAGCCGCGCGGTGCCGTTGATGCGCAGGGTGTCCCCTCGGCCGGGGATCACGAAGATGAGCCCGACCTGTGGGTTCTCGAGGATGTTGTGAAATCCATCTGCCCGGCGGTTGCCCAGCCGTTCCGGCAGCGCGATGGTCGTGTCGTCGAGCACCATGGCGAAGCCCGCCAGGTCGCCCTTCGGGGAGACGTCGAGCTCGCCGGTCGCACTCGACGTCGCGACGAAGCAGAGGCTGGATGCCGCCAGCCAGTCCCGATCGACACTCGCCAGCTCACGCCGCACCTTGTTCGCCGCAGCCGGAGTCGGGGCACCGACAAGCCGCTCGAGCTGTTCTGCGGTGCTGATCACACCCGTCGCGATGTGCATGCGGCCAACGCTACTCCGCCCGCAGCGGCCACCGCTTGAGCCCTTTGGCGGCCCACGCGCGCGCGGTCAGCGACACCGAGCCGTCGTCTGCCGGGGTGACTCGTCGCTGGAGGAAGCCTCGCACCTCCGCTGCCGCCTCCGCACCGATCGATCGAAGGTAGGTGGGAGCCGGGCCCTGCCCGCCGAGGAACGGCGCCCAGAGCTCCTCGAAGCTGTGGAACTCGGTTGGCACCACGATCTCCCGCACCTCGATGCCCGTGAGGCCCGCATCCGAGAACATCCGCTCGAGGCGGTACGGCTGCCAGTCGGCGAACTGCACGCTTTCCGCGCTCTGCTCAGCGGCCGGATTCTGATCCATCGCCGCCTCCCAGAACAGGCGGATGAGGTGCATTCCGACCGCGTAATCCCAGACGTAGGCGCCGACGATTCCGCCGGGAGTGGTGGCGTCGACCTGCTGGGTGAGGGAGGTGGCCGCGCCGGGAAGGAAGTTGAGTACGAGGCCGGAGGCGACGACGTCGTAGAGGGCCGGCTCCCCGGGTGACGCAGCCGCATCCAGCGACATGGCGTCGCCAGTCGAGAACGTGGCTATCGTTCCCGACAATCGCAGGCGGGCCAGCTCGAGGTACGGCTCGGAAGGATCGATGCCGTGCAAGCGCGTCGGCTCGGCCTGCCGCAGTATCGCGTCGCTCAGGGCCCCGGTGCCGCACCCGACGTCGAGCCAGCTGCCGCCGGGCTCTGCGTCGAGCCATGGCACGAACTCGCGCGCGACAGCGCTGCTCCAGCGACCGACATAGAGCTCGTATTCTTGCCCGTTCGACCAGGGGTCGACGGCACCACCCTGTGCGTCCATGCGCATACCGTACGTCTGCACCCCCGGGGCAGCAACGACGAATGGCCGTCCTCGAGAGATTCGGGGGCGGCCGTTCGTCAATGCCTACTTCGCGAGGAAGGCGAGCAGCGCCTCGTTCACCTCGTCGGCGTGGGTCCAGAGCAGGCCGTGCGGGGCGCCCTCGACCTCCACGTAGTCGGCGTTGGGCAGCGCCGCGTGGAAGGGGCGCGCGGTCGAGTCGATCGGCAGGATGCGGTCGGCGGTGCCGTGCAGGATGAGGCTCGGAACGCCGGATGCGGCAACGGCCTTCACGTCGTCACGGAAGTCCTCGATCCAGGAGGACACCACCGCATAGGCGGCGTTCGGCGCGCTGCCGACGGCGACATTCCAGCTGTTGGTCACGGCCTCCTGGCTGATGCGGCTGCCGAGGTTCTCGTCGAGGTTGTAGAAGTTCTCGTAGAAGCTCGTGAACCAGGCGAAGCGGTCCGCCCGCGCGGTCTCCTCGATGCCGTCGAACACCGACTGCGGCACCCCGGTCGGGTTGTCGTCGCCGAGCACGAGATACGGCTCGAGCGAGGCGAGGAACGCTGCTTTGGCGATGCGGTCGGTGCCGTAGGTGCCGATGTAGCGGCCAACCTCGCCGGTACCCATCGAGAAGCCGGCGAGCACGACGTCATGGAGGTCGAGCGTCGCCAGCACGGTGTGGAGGTCGGCCGCGAAGGTGTCGTAGTCATAGCCGACGGTTGGCTTGCTCGACGCGCCGAATCCGCGGCGGTCATACGTGATGACGCGGTAGCCGGCCTCGAGCAGGGCGCGGGTCTGGCGCTCCCACGATGCCCCGCTCAGCGGATAGCCGTGGATGAGCACGACGGGCTGGCCCGTTCCGTGGTCTTCGTAGTACAGCTCGATGTCAGCGGAGTTCTCGGTTCCTACGGTGATGTACGGCATGGTCTTCCTTACCTCGGTTCGTGAGAACGGTCGTTCTCAATGGCGATGGACCTATACTAGAGAACGATGGTTCTCAGCGCAAGGAGAGAGTTGATGGATGACGAAACAGCCCGCGAGAGCGTGCTGGCGGCCGCTGACGACCTCTTCTACTCGCGCGGCATCCAGTCCGTCGGCATGGACGAGGTGCGCACCGCCGCGGGGATCTCGCTCAAGCGCATGTACGCCCTCTTCCCGTCGAAGGACGCCATCATCGCCGCGGTGATGGCGCGACGATCCGCCACGTGGAACGACGGCCTCAGCGCCGCCGCCGCGCACGCCGATGGCCCGCGGCAGAAGCTGCTCGCGATCTACGACTTCCTCTCGCAGTGGTTCGACGAGGACAACTTCCGCGGCTGCGGTTTCATCAACTCGTTCGGCGAGCTCGGCGCCAGCTCCCCCGCTGTCGCCGCTGCGGCTCGTGCGCAGAAGGAGGCCTTCCAGCGCTATGTGGCGACCCTCGTGCGCGAAGCGGGGGCGCCCGATGACCTCGCACCGCAGCTCGCACTCCTCGCCGAAGGAGCACAGACGACCGCGGCGATCTCGGGAACCACGGATGCCGCCCGGCACGCCAAGGCGGCGGCCATCACCCTCATCGACGCGGCGCTCGTCGCCGCCTAGACGCAGAACGGCCGCCCCTCCCGAAGGAAGGACGGCCGTTCGTGGTTTCGATACGCGCCAATGGCGCTACTCAACCAGCGGTGGAGATCAGCGGGCTGCAGAGCCCTCGACGTAGTCGGCGTCGGTCTGCTTCCAGGCGAAGAGAGCGCGCAGCTCCTTGCCGGTCGCCTCGATCGGGTGGGCAGCACCCTTGGCGCGCAGCGCGAGGAACTCGGGGGCTCCCGCGTCCTGGTCGTCGATGAAGCGCTTGGCGAATGCACCGGACTGGATGTCGGCGAGAACGGCCTTCATGTTCTCCTTGACCGAGGCGTCGATGACGCGCGGGCCGGAGACGTAGTCGCCGTACTCTGCCGTGTCGGAGACCGACCAGCGCTGCTTGGCGATGCCGCCCTCCCACATGAGGTCGACGATGAGCTTGAGCTCGTGCAGCACCTCGAAGTAGGCGATCTCCGGCTGGTAGCCGGCTTCGACGAGCGTCTCGAAGCCGTACATGACGAGCTGCGAGGTGCCGCCGCAGAGCACCGACTGCTCGCCGAACAGGTCGGTCTCGGTCTCCTCGGGGAACGTGGTCTCGATGACGCCGGCGCGGGTGCCGCCGATGGCATCGGCGTAGGACAGCGCGAGCTCGCGCGCCTTGCCGGGGGCGTCCCGCTCGACGGCGATCAGCGCCGGCACGCCGCCTCCCTCGGTGTAGGTGCGGCGCACCAGGTGACCGGGGCCCTTGGGGGCGATCCTGATGACGTCAACGCCTTCCGGT
>NZ_JBXMIS010000066.1:0-11775 GCF_057073975.1 Conyzicola sp.
GCGCAGCTACAGCGAGCCGCGCTGGGAGAAGAAGCAGGGCGCCGTCGTCGCCAACGAGAGGGTCACGCTCTACGGGCTGCCGATCATCCCCCGCCGCACCGTGCAGTTCGCCCGCATCGACCCGGAGTACGCGCGCGACCTCTTCATTCGCAACGCTCTCGTCGACGGCGACTGGGATCTCTCGCGCACCGACCGCAGGCTCACCGCCTTCGACCGCGCCAACCGCGCGCTGCGCACCGAGCTAGAGGAGCTGGAGGAGCGCACCCGCCGCCGCACCATCCTGTTCGACGACGAGACCGTCTACCGCTTCTACGACGAGCGCATTCCGAAGGATGTCGCCTCGCTGACGACCTTCGTGAAGTGGTGGCGCTCGGCGAAGGACGCAACCCCCGACCTGCTGACCATGACCCGCGATGCCCTCGTCGAGGAGGAGTCGATCCCCGTGATCGACGAGCGCCAGTTCCCCGCCCGGTGGACGCAGGGCGAGCAGCAGCTCGGCCTCACCTACCGCTTCGAGCCCGGTGCAGAGGATGACGGCGTCACCGCCCTCATACCCCTGCCCCTTCTGCCCTCCATCCGCTCCGTCGGGTTCGACTGGCTCGTGCCTGGGCTGCGCGACGAGCTCGTCGCCGCGCTCATCAAGACACTGCCGAAGCCGATTCGCCGCAACGTCGTGCCGGCCAACGACTGGGCGCGAAAGTTCGTCGACGAGATACCACCGGATGCCGAGGTCGACGAGGTGGCGCTCGTCGCCTTCCTTGCCCGCCAGATCCGCTCCGCCACCTACACCCCGGTCGACACCGACGACTTCGAGGTCGACCGCCTCCCCGACCACCTGCGCATGACCTTCGCCGTGGTCGACGAGCGCGGGCAGGTCGTCGCCCGCAGCAAAGACCTCTCGTCGCTTCGGCTGAAGCTGTCACGGCGCACGCGGGAGTCGGTCGCCAAGGCCACGGTCGCCGCGCCCGTCTCGGTGCCGCGCAGGGCCCTTGAGAGATCCGGCCTCACCACCTGGGACTTCGACGCGCTGCCCCGCACGCTCGACACCAAGCACAGCGGTGGGGTGGTTCGCGCCTATCCAGCTCTCGTTGATGCTGGAAAGCACGTCGACATCCAGTTGCTTGCCACCGAGGGCGAGCAGCGCGCTGCGATGCGCGCTGGCGTGCGCCGGATGCTGCTGCTGGCCATTCCCGCCCCCACCGCCTACATCCAGGAGCACCTCACGTCGGCCGAGAAGCTCGCGCTGGCGACGAGCCCGTACCGCTCGAATGCGGAGCTCTTCGAGGACTGCATGGCCGCGTGCATCGACGCCGTCGTCGACACCGCCACCGTGTTCACCCGCGCCGACTTCGAGAGGGCGCGGGATGCCGTGAGCGCCGGGCTCGTCGACGCGATGTTCGCCGCGGTCAGCCAGGTCAGCGCGGTGCTGGCCAAGGCGCGCGCCGCCGACAAGGCCATCGGCGCGGCGAGCAGCGTGCAGCTCATGGCACCGCTCGCCGACGCTCGCGCGCAGCTCGCGGGGCTCGTGCACCCCGGCTTCATCAGCCGGGCTGGCCTCGATCGCCTTCGCCGCATCCCCGTCTATCTCGACGGCATCGTGCACCGCGTCGCCAAGCTGCAGGAGAACCCCGGCCGCGACCGCACCTGGCTCGGCGAGATCGAGCACGCGACGCAGCTCTTCGTGAGCGCCGGCGGCGACATCCCGCTGCCGACCGGAGCGCCGGAGCATCTGGTGAAAGCGCGCTGGATGCTCGAGGAGCTACGACTGTCGCTCTTCGCCCAGCACCTGCCAACCAAGGCTCCCGTGTCGGTGCAGCGCATCACGAAGGTGCTGAACGGCGGCTAGCGCCGGTGCGATCAGCGACCAGCCGTGGCGACCATGACGACGCCGACGAGGAGGACGCCGGTTGCCAGGCCACCGTAGATGATCGCGAACCACGCGCGACCCGCGCCGCGTCGGTGCGGGTTCTTCTTGAGGTCTCGGAGCGCGAGGATTCCCAGCAGCACGCCGACCGGTCCGGCGACCAACACCGGCATCGAGATGAGGGCCACGTAGCCAGCGGCGATGGCCAGTCCGGATCGGTTGACGGGCAGCGCCCACTCGAGCAGGTGATCCTCTGCGGTGCGCTGCCGCGGCTCGGCGTTCCACGATGCCGCTCCATATGGCTGCTGCCAGCCGGGCTGGTGCACTGGAACCTGTGGCGGCGGCCACGCGGCCGGCGCAACGGGCTCCTGGGGCGGCGTCCACGCTGCCGGTGCTGGGCCGGCGAACGGCGGCACCCAGGCTGACGGCCGCGGCTGGCCCTGCGGCGGCGGCCAGTCGTTCGTCACGCGCTCGCCCGGCGACGCCGAACGAGAACGATCGCGAGCCCGGCCACCAGCGCGGCAAGGCCGAATGGTGCGGCCGCGGGATCGATGCCACCGGCGGCGAGCCGCGCACCGCGCGCGAGGGCGACCGTTCCGGTGTTGTTGCCGACGGCACTGTCATCGAGAACGGCGACGGCCGCCGTGATCGAGACGGGCAGGGAGATCGACGATGCGACATCCACGGCGATGGCGATGGGGGCCGCGGCCTCCCCGGCAGCGAGTCGGTCGGCGCCCGCCCCGGAGCGCGTGCAGGTGACGGTCTGAGCGAGGATGCCGCACGTCCAGCCAGTACCCGATGCCGTCACGGGCACGACACCCGCGGGGAGGGTGCTCGTGACGGTGATGAGCCCGTCGGTCGCCCCCGTGGTCGCGGCATTGACGACGGTCGCGCTGATTGTCGCCTGGCCTGTTGCGGCATCCACCGGCGTCGCCGTCAACGACAGCGCGAGGTCGGGAGCGAGCGTCTGGATCTCGAAGTTGTTGATCTCGTGCCGAGAGTAGGCGCCGCCCGTGCTGCCGCTGAACCCGAGCTTGAGGCTGGTCGGCAGCGAACCGACACCGTTGACGGTCTCGAGGTCGAGCCCCGAGACCTCCGTGACGAGCCCCGAACCGTAGTCGACGTCGATCGACATCACGTTGAGCTTGCTGATCGTCACGACCACGTGGCGTCGTGCGTCGTCGCGATCCGTTGCCGTGGGTACGGCGATCGGGCCAGCGGCGATGTGCGATTCGATGAGCGCGTAGTCGGAGGCCTCGTCACCGCGCACCGCGATCTCGTTCGGAGCAAGCCCGACGTTGCCTCCCCCGCCGATGAACTCGTTGGCAAAGGCGCCGTAGGCGTCAAACCCGATGCCGACGTAGCCGCCCACCAGCCCGGGGGTTCCGTTGCCGTGGTAGCTCGCATAGCCGAGCCCGCCACCGTACGACCCGGCCTGCGTCGGCGAGGCCGCGCCGTCGATGAGGAAGAAGGCCATGCCGTCGCCGGGACTGACGGTGTTGTACTGGTAGAGGTCGAACTCGATCTGCAGGCCGAGGCTCGTGTCGATCGGGGAATCGAGAATCGCGATCCCGCCCTGCACGACCGTCTCGGTCAGGCGCAGCGCGCCGTCACCAACGGCGTCGTATGGCCCACCGGGGCACGCGGGGATGGATCCGGGAGCGGATGCCGTTGCCGCGGTGAGGCACGGCGTCCAGTTCAGCCCGTTGACGATCCAGTCACCGGCCGGCGTGGACTCCTCGGCGAACGACTCGTCGGGAATGGTCGGCGTCGCGGCGCTCACGGGAGCTCCGATGACGATGCACGCCATGACTCCGGCAACGATGCCCGCGCCAATGCGGAGGCGGGAGGATGGGGTCGTCATAGACAGTCTCACCGATCGACCACAGGTGAGCGTCGGCGCCCGACGACGAACCACAGGCCGGCGAGCAGCATGAGCACAGCGACGGGCGCATACCCGACCTCGGCGCCGGATGCCGCGAGTGTCGGAGCAGCAGCCGGTGCAACGAGAGGGTCGACGACGAGGCTGCGGAACTCCTGAACCATGCCGAGCCCACCGGTGCCCCCGGTGAAGCCGACCTTCACGGTCGCCGGGAGGGTGCCGTTGACGAGCGTGAGGTCGATGGAGGCCAGCTCCTCGACAAGGCCAGCCCCGTAGTCGACAGAGACCGATAGCAGCCCGGCGCTCGTCACCGTGATGACGACGTGCCGAAGGGCGTTGGTGCGCGTCGCCTCCGCCGGAAGGGCGAGGGGCCCATCGGCGGGGTCGGATGCGATGTAGGCGTAGTTGCTCGCCTCCGAGCCGCGAACCACGATGTGGTTCGGCTGGAACCCCGGCCCTGTGCCGTTGTACGCGTCGGAGAACGCGCCGTACCAGTCGAATCCGACGGCGGAGTAGGCGCCCGCCAGCCCGGGCTCGCCGGGTAGCGCAAGATAGCCGAGGCCGAGACCGAGGTAGCCAGCGGCAGTCGGACTCGCTGTTCCGTCGACGAGCACGAAGGTCGACCCGTCGGCGCCTCCTGCCTGCCCGGAGTACTGGTACATGTCGAACTCGACGCGAAGGCCATTGGCGGTCGGGATGGCGACGTTGTAGAGGGCGAGGTTCGCCTCCCCCGTCGTCATCTCCGTGATGCGGAGGGCACCATCACCGCTCGGATCGATGGTGGCGCATGCAGCGAAATCGGTGGTCGCGGGAGTCGCCGCAGTCAGACACGGCCCGGCCGAGGGTGACGACGGTCCGCCACCGCTCGTCCACGTGCCGGGAACGACGTCGCCGGTCAGCGGCTGGTCGATCAGGCTGGTCGGCGCGGCTGCGGCGGGAAGCGCCGTTGAGAGTGCCACCAGCAGAACGACGGCGGGAAGTGCCAGCGCACGCTTCACAGTTCTCCCCCGGGTCGGCCCTGCAACCGGCAGGCGGTCTCAGACTAGTGGACGCTAGGCCGTCTGAGCACGGTGCAGGGCGGCATACCGACCGCCAGCCGCGAGAAGGGAGTCGTGGCTGCCCTGCTCGATGATCCGTCCGTGATCGAGCACCACGATGCGGGAGGCCGAGCGGATCGTTGTCAGGCGGTGGGCGACCACGAGGGTGGTGCGACCCGCCATGAGGCGGGCAAGGGCATCCCGAACCTTCGTCTCCGACTCCGAGTCGAGGGCGCTCGTCGCCTCGTCGAGTAACAGCACACGCGGGTTGCGGATGAGGGCGCGCGCGATTGCGAGCCGCTGGCGCTGGCCGCCGCTGAGCCGCGCACCGCGCTCCCCCACGACGGTGTTCCAGCCGTCGGGCTGCGACTCGATGATCTCGAGGGCGTTGGCGTCGCGCAGGGCCGCCGTGACATCAGCATCGGAGACTCCCGTCAGACCGTAGGTGACGTTGTCGCGGATGGTGCCCTCGAACAGCACCGACTCCTGCGGCACGACGGAGACGAACTGCCGCACGCTGCGCAGGTCGAGGGTCTCCATGTCGACGCCGTCGAGGCGGATGGTGCCAGACGACGGACGAATGAAGCCGAGCACCAGGTTGAGCAGCGTCGACTTGCCCGACCCGCTCGACCCGACGAAGGCGACCGTCTCACCCGGCTCGATCTCGAGGCTCACACCATCGACGGCATGGCTGTCGCGGTCGAAGCTGAAGCTGACGTTCTCGATCGACAGGGCGCCGGCCACGGCATCCACCCCCGCCTTTCCGTGGTTCTGCTCGAGGTCTGGCTCCTGCATGACCTCGGCGATCGAGCGAACCGAGTCGAGCGCCTTCGAGAAGATGGGTGTCAGGTTCAGCAGGTTGATCACGCCGCCGGTGAGCATCGTGAAGTAGGTGCTGAGCAGCACCACCTGCCCAGCGGTGATGTCGAGCACACCGGTGAGGGATGCCGCTGCCGCGAGCACGAGCGTCGCGATCGAGAGCACCTGCATCGACACCCATGCCATCGCCCCGAACCGTCCGTTGAGCCGGTCGAGGGTGAAGCCGGCGCTGCGCACGCCCTCGGCGCCGTCGGCGACGCGGCTCTCTGCGATGCGCTCGAGACCGTGCGCCCGCGTGATCGGAATGAGCGTCGCCATCTCGCCGACGCGCGCGCTGAACCGCTCGACCTGCTTGCGAAACTCCTCGTTTCGTCGGTTCATGCGCCGCCGCACGATTGTCACGAGGGTGACCGCGACGGGCACGGTGAGCGCGTAGACGAGCACGAACGCCGGCACCTGGATCGCGGTGACCGTGATCGCCCCGATGAGGATGAAGACGGTGGACAGCGCGGGCGGCACCGCCTGCTGGAACATCAGCTCGATGTTCTCGACGTCGCGCACGACCTTGGTCTGAATCACGGATGCGCTCGCCCGCGAGTGGAACCCGATCGACAGGTTCTGCAGCCGGCTGGCAATCGCGTTGCGCAGGTCGGCGGCGATCTGTCTCACGGCTCCAGCGAACAGCCGTACGAAGAGCACATGGCCGGGATAGTTGAGCAGGAGCACCCCGACCGCGAGCGCCGCGTAGAGCCAGAGCTGCGTCAACTCGCCGCGGGAGACGACCACGTCGATGATGCGCGCGGTGAGGATCGGCAGCACCCAGAGCGGGGAGTCCTTGATCGCGAAGAGCAGCACGCTGCCGGCGATGCCCCAGCGGTGCGGGGAGAGGAGCACGAGGAGTGTGCGCGCGGGGCGCATGCCATTGATGTCAGTCACGAAGAATCCGTCTGTCTCGTGAGCTGCCTGCACGCCGCCCTGCTTGTGCGACAACGTTACCAATGACAAAGGGGCCCGGCCGTTCGGCCGAGCCCCTTCGCGTTGATGGGAGCTACTCCGCCTTGACCTTCGTGGTCGCCGAGGCGTTCGACTCGTAGCTCGTGTTCGTCGACTCGAAGAAGTTGACGAGCTGGAGGGTGTCGTTGGCCGCCGCCATCCACTTCGCCGGGTTCGACACGTTGTAGTGGGCGTCGAAGCCGAGCTCCTCGAGACGACGGTCGGCGAGGTACTTCACGTACTGGTTGATGTACGTGGCGTTGAGGCCGAGAATGCCGTTCGGAAGGAGGTCGTGGTTGTACTCCTCCTCCATCTCCACCGCATCCAGGATCATCTGCTTGATCTCGGCGGCGAACTCCTCCGTCTGCAGGTCGGGGTTCTCCTCGAGCACCGTGAGAATCAGGTTGATGCCGAACTTGAGGTGCAGCGACTCGTCACGCACCACCCAGTCCATGAGGGAGCCGAAGTTGCGCAGCAGGTTGCGCTGGCGGAAGCTCAGCGCGACCATGAACCCGGAGTAGAACCAGACGCCCTCGAGGATGACGTTGTAGGCAACGAGGTTGCGAACGAAGTCCTTCTTGCCCTCCGTCGTCGTGATGTCGAGGGTGTTCTCTGTCATACGGCGGATGAACTTGAGCTCGAACTCCTCTTTGCGCGCCATCGACGGGATGTCGACGTGGGAGTTGTAGGCGGCCTCGCGGTCGATCGGGAACGTCTCGAGAACGTACTCGAACGACATGCAGTGGTTCGCCTCCTCCCACATCTGCTTGGCGAGGTACAGGCTGCACTCTGCCGCAGAGACGTAGGGGTAGACGCCGAAGGCGAGCGCCTTGTTGACGAGCAGCTCGTTCGGGTTGAAGTACGACATGAGGAAGGTCACCGCGTGGCGCTCTTCGTCGGTCATCTTCTTGAAGTCGGCGATGTCCTCGCCGAGCTGGATCTCGTTGGGGAACCAGGTGTTCGCGACGGCCTGGTCGTACAGGTCCATCGCCCACTGGTACTTGATCGGCTTGAGGAGGAGTCCGTCCTGAAGCCCTGTTCCTAGGATGCCCATGGCTCTACTGGCACCCCTCGCACTGCAGGTCTTCCATGGGGTCTGTCGGCACGTAGTACTCGTCGACCTTCACGAGGCCTGCCTCAAACGTCGTTCCCATTACTTCACTCCTCCGAAGCCGAAGCCCTTCTTGGGGGCTGCGGCCACTGGTGCCTCGTCCGGTGCGGGGCTCGTCGATGCTGCCGCACCGAAGCCCTTCTTCGCGCCGTCGCCGATCTGCTCGGACTTGTTGACCTTGACGGTCGACTGCTCAGCCGTGTGACGCGGCTTCATGTGCAGGTAGTACGTCGTCTTGACGCCGCGCTCCCATGCACCGAAGTAGATGTCCATCATGTCGCCGAGGTCGCGCGTCTCGAGGTACATGTTGCGGCTGATGGCCTGGTCGATCCACTTCTGGGCACGGGCCGCAACCTCAAGGAATGCGTACGGCGAGAGCTGGAAGCTCGTCTTGTACACCTCCTTGAGGCTGTCAGGGATGCTGGCGATGTTCTGCACGTCACCCTGCGAGCGCAGGATCGCCTCGCGGGTCGACTCCCAGAGGCCGAGCTTCTGGAGGTCGTGAACGAGGTTCGCGTTGACCTCGAGGAACTTGCCGTTCGAGGTCGCGCGGCTGAAGATCTGCGCGAACTGCGGGTCGAGGCCCGGGGTCGTGCCAGCGACAAGGCCGATGGATGCCGTCGGCGCGATCGCCATGAGCGTCGCGTTGCGCATACCGCCGGCCACCTTCACCCGCAGCGCGTCCCAGTCGAGGCGCGTCTTGCGGTTGACCTTGATCTCGCTGCCACGGTCGGCCTCGGTGAGGGCGATCGAGTCGAGCGGCACCATTCCCTTCGACCAGCCGGAGCCCTCGAAGTTGGTGTACGAGCCGCGCTCCTTGGCGAGCTCTGCGCTCGCGTCGATGGCGGCGTAGGAGACGTGCTCCATGATCTCGTCGATGAGGTCGTATGCCTCTTCGCTCTCGTAGCTGATGCCGAGCTTCTCGATGACATCGGTGAAGCCCATGACGCCGAGGCCGACGGCGCGGTTCTGCTCGTTGGAGAAGTCGGCCTCCTTGACGCTCGAGCGGGTGATGTCGATGAGGTTGTCGAGCTGGCGAACCGCGAGGCGGGCGGACTGCTCGATCTTGGTGAAGTCGAGCTTGCCGGCGTCATCGAGGTGCTGCGACAGGTTGATCGAGGCAAGGTTGCAGACCGACACATTGTCTTCATCCTGCGGCAGCGTGATCTCGGTGCAGAGGTTCGAGAGGTGGATCGTGCCCGTGTTGTTGTTGAGGGCGCGGTTGTTGATCGTGTCCTTCCAGGTGAGCCACGGGTGGCTCGTCGTCTGGAGGGAGATGAGGATCGACTTGAACTGCTCGCGCGCGGTGATCTTCTTGAACAGGCGCATCTCGCCGGCCTCGGCCTTGGCGACGTACTCGTTGTACTTCGCAGAGAACGCCTTGCCGTAGAGCTCGTTGAGGTCGCTGACCTCGAGCGGGTCGAAGAGGTACCAGTCGTCGTCGTTCTGCACGCGCTTCATGAACTCGTCGCTGATCCACACCGCGGTGTTGGCGGTGCGGGTGCGGCGGTACGGGTCGCCAGAGTTCTGGCGAAGGTCGAGGAACTCGGGGAAGTCGAGGTGCCAGTTCTCCATGTAGAAGCAGAGGGCGCCGAACTTCTTGCCGCCGCGGCTGACCGCGCGCAGGATCGAGTCGATGGTGTGCATGAACGGGATCGGGCCGGTCGAGGTCGTGTTGTTCGAGCGGATCGGGGAGCCCTGGGCGCGCAGCTTGGTGACGCTGAGTCCGATGCCGCCGGTGCCCTTGGTCAGCCACATGACATCGCGGGTCGTCTTCGCGATGTGCTCCATGTCGTCCTGCATCTCCATGACGAAGCAGTTGGCGAGCTGGGGGTAGGCGGTTCCCGCGTTGACGAGCGTGGATCCTGCGGCCAGGTACTCGAGGCGCGACATCTTCTCGTAGAACGAGATCGCAACCTCGTTGGGCTTCGCCTCGTTGAGGGCGAGGCCCATGGCGATGCGCATCCAGAAGTACTGGGGAACCTCGAGGGCGTCGCCGTTGCGGCCCTTGATGCCGTAGCGGTTGTTGAGGGTGACGACGCCGATGTACTTGAGCAGCTCGTCGTGCTGGGGGGCGAGGTGGGTGGCGAGCTCGTCGAGGTCGAACATCTCGGTGAGGCGCGAGTCGAGCAGGCCCTCCTCGACGCCGCGGCGGATGTTGGCCGCGAAGTGCGAGCGGTGCAGCTCGAGCAGCTCTTCGGCAGTCTCGTAGTCGCCGAGCACGCGCTTGTAGATGGTCTTCAGCAGCAGGCGGGCCGCGACGATGTCGAAGGCCGGGTCGTCTTTGACGTTCTGCAGGGCGACCTGGATGACCGCCTCGTCGAGCTGCTGGGTGGTGATGCCGTCGAAGAGCGTGAGCTCCAGCTCGCTGGCGATCTGGGTTACCCAGGTGATGTTGTCATCGAGGCCGGCACTCGCGTGCTCGATGGCCAGGTTGATCTTGTTCGCGTCGTATGGCTCGCGCGATCCGTCGCGCTTAACAACAGTGATTCCCACAAATGCTCCCTCAGAAATGCCCAAAAAGACCGTCAGATTGCCACCTCGGCCCGGCAGGTCTCACCACTATATATCGGGCCCCCGACAAGGGGGTAACCCTAGATGTAGTGGGCGTGTCGTCCACAGCTGTGGATAAGTACGACGACTTTTCCACAGGCTACGCGGGGGCTCCGACACTGCGGCACGAGCCCCGAATCGCGCATCGCGCCGGCACTGGCGCTGGCACTGGCGCTGACCACCACGGCTTCGGTCAGCCACCCGGCCGAACATTCACCCGGGTTGCTCACACATCCCCGGGTGGTCGCTGCGCGTGACGCGCCGACGGCGCCGGTGCCGCAAACCGGCCACCAATAGGCTGGATGCCGTGAGCACCTACGGCAGTCTGTTGAGAACCCCGGGCGTCGCCCGGATCATCGCCGCACAGCTCACCGCCCGCTTCCCGTTCGGCATGCTCTCGCTCGCCTACCTCCTGCACATCGAGCGCATCCACCACTCCTACGGCGCAGCCGGACTCGTGCTCGCCGCCACGAGCATCGGCCAGGCGATCGCCGGCCCGCTCACCAGCCGGTGGATGGGGGTGTGGGGCATGCGTCGCGTGCTCACGCTCACCATGGTGGTGTGTGCGGCATCCATCGCGGCCATCGCCTTCCTCGAGCTGCCGGTCGCCGCCTACATGGCGATCGGATTCATCGGCGGCCTGAGCATGCCGCCGATCCAGCCGGCGGTGCGCACCATCTACCCGAAGATGGTCAACTCCCGCCAGCTGACCGCACTGTTCTCTCTCGACGCGAGCGCCCAGGAGATCATCTGGGTCGCTGGCCCCGTCATCACGACCTTCGTGGCCGTGCAGATCTCCACGACCCTGGCGATCGTGCTTGCCGGCCTCTTCCTCGTCGGCGGCGGAACGTGGTTCATCCTCTCGCCAGAGGTCGGCCGCGTGCGCATCCCGCGCAGCAAGCGCAAGCTCGGCGTCGTGCTGAAGAAGCCAGCCGTGCTGCTGTCGACCATCACTGGCTTCCTGCTCGTCGGCGCCTGCGCGGCCACCGAGGCATCCGTCGTGGCGACCTTCGGCGAGACCGGGCCGCAGTCGGGCATCATCCTCGCGATCTTCGCGCTCGGCTCCCTCGCCGGCGGGCTCGCCCTCGGCCACATCCCCGTCGGCCCGTGGGCGATGGCGCGGCGCATGTTCGCGGTATTCGTGGGCATGTCGCTCGCACTCGTGTCGCTCGACTTCTGGTGGCTCGCCTTCGCCCTCCTCATCGCCGGCATCGGCATCGCGCCGGCCCTCGCGGTGATGTTCGCTGTCGTCTCCGGCACCGTCAAGTTCAGCGACACGGCAGAGGCCTACGGCTGGGTCGGCACCGGCCAGCTCATCGGAGCCGCTCTCGGCTCTGCCGCAGCGGGATTCCTCATCGACGCGAACGGACCGAGCGGCGGGTTCTGGGCCGCGGCGATCCTCGCCATGTTCGGCTTCCTGATACCGACGGTGCTGCGGGGCTGGCATCCCGACCTTCGCGGCAAGGAGTCGACCGTGCCAGACACCGCTCCCGTGCCGATCCAGCCGACCTGATCG
>NZ_JBXMIS010000067.1:0-17509 GCF_057073975.1 Conyzicola sp.
GCTCCGCGTATCGATCTAGGAGAGTTCGGCCGTTTCCGCCGCTTCGAGCGCGAGGTCTTGGCCGCCCGCAACTACAATCTGGACATCACCTGGCTGAAGGCCGAACCCGCCGACCCCGAGGACGGCCTGACCAACGCCGAGGACATCGCCGCCGCCATCGAGACCCACCTGATGTTCGCGCTCAGGTTAGCGCGCCCCCTGCCGCCCCAGCCACTCCAGCATCACCCGAGTCGTCTCCTCCGGCCGCTCCTGCTGGATGCAGTGGCCGCTGTCGAGCGACACCACCTCGACGTTCGGCACGAAGTCGGCCATGTTCGTAAGCCTCGGCACCACATCCCGGTCGCCGTAGATCACCAGGGCGGGCTGCTGGATGATCGGGTCGACGTCTGCCAGCCGGTGCCAGTTGCGGGTGGAGTTGCGGTACCAGTTGATGCCCCCGGTGAACCCGGATGCCTCGTAGCTGGCGACGTAGACGGCCAGCTCCGCGTCGCTCATCAGCGGGTCGCCGGTCGGCTGCGCCTGCAGGGCGAGGTTCATCATCCCGTTGCCCGGTTCCGGTGCGGCGAGCGGCTGGTTCACGCGGAACAGGTTGCGCAGAAACTGCTCGGTGTTCGCGTCGAGCACGGCGTCGGCGACACCCGGGTGCCGGTTGAAGTGCACGTAGTAGAAGTCGCTGCCGAGGATGGCCTCGATGAACTCGACCCACGGCACCTCGCCGCGCAGCTGGTAGGGCACGCTGAGCGCAATTACGCCATTCACCCGGTCGGGCCGCAGCAGGGTCAGCCCCCACACGACGATCGCTCCCCAGTCGTGGCCGACGAACGTGGCATTCGCGTAGCCGTAGTGGTCGAGCAGCCCGACCAGGTCACCGGCCAGGTGGTCGAGGTCGAAGGCGGTCACCTCGGCCGGGCTCGAGGAGCGACCGAAGCCGCGCTGGTTCGGCGCGATCACGTGGTAGCCGGCGGCGACGAGGGCTGGCACCTGGTGGCGCCACGAGAACGCGAGCTCCGGCCAGCCGTGGCAGAGCACGATCGGGTTGCCGGCGTTCTCGCGGCCGGCCTCGAAGACCTCGAGCTCGATGCCGTTGACGGCGACGATGGTGGGTTCGGGGAACATGTGTTTCCTTTCGGTGGTTGGTGTGCGCCCACCGTAGGAACCATTGCGGACACCGGCTGTCCTCCGTCACCACCACACTGACGGCATGCGCAACGACCCGACCGGCCGAGCCCTGCAGCTGCTCTCCCTGCTGCAGACCCACCGGCTGTGGCGCGGCGACGAGCTCGCCGAGCGCCTCGAGACCACGGAGCGCACCGTGCGCCGCGACATCGACCGGCTGCGGGAGCTCGGATACGCGGTGGATGCCACCTCGGGCAAGCACGGAGGTTACCGCCTCGCATCGGGCGCGCACCTGCCGCCGCTCATCCTCGACGACGAGGAGGCCGTCGCGGTCGCCGTCGGACTCCGCTATGCCGCAGGAGCCGCCATCGGCGGCATGGACGAGTCGTCACTCCGCGCGCTCATGAAGATCGAGCAGCTGCTGCCGCATCGGCTGCGCCGCCGGGTGTCGGCCCTGAACGCGAGCGTCACCTCGGTGCGATGGGCAGGGGATGTCGAGGTCGTCGACCCCGAAACGCTCAACACGCTCGCCGCCGCCTGCCGCGACCTCGAGCACGTGCGCTTCGAGTACCGCAGTCGTGATGGCGCGGACAGCCCGCGGCACGTCGAGCCGCACCAGCTCGTCACGGTCGGTCGCCGGTGGTACCTCGTGGCGTGGGACACCGGCCGCGGCGACTGGCGCACGTTCCGCGTCGACCGGTTGCGGGATCCACGGCTCACGGCCACGCATTTCGCAGCCCGCGAGATTCCGGGTGGCGACGCGGCCGGGTTTGTCGAGGCGTCGATCGGGTACGTGGTCAAGACCTCGTGAGAACCGCGAAGGCCGCCGCCCCGATGTAGCTAGATCGGTGGCGACGGCCTTCGTCATCCGGTTCATCGACATCCTGCTATCGGATCAGCGTCAGCAGGTGGTAGCTGGAGTAGCGGGCTTCGCGAAGCTCGGCCACCTCAGCATCCGTGATGTAGCGCTCGGCCGAGGCCAGGCGACGAGCCCGCGCGGGGCGCCGCGCCCAGACGAGCAGGGCGAGGCCGAGCCGCAGGGCCAGGCGGTCGAGCAGTCCGACCCGGCGCACGGGGTGCGTGAGCTCGGCCTGTTGGGGAGGGTGTTCGTGAAGGCTCGTGGGAGCCGACAGCGTTGTATTCATGTGGTGGTTCCTTAAAGAAAATGACGTGCGAGTACTGAACGGGGTGGGGGCTCGCCGGCTGCGAAGACACGCGTGCCGAGGGCGCGAAGTCCGAGGGCGCAGGAGATCGAAGCCGGAGAGCCGGGCTTCGTGAGCGTCACCACC
This sequence comes from Conyzicola sp., assembly GCF_057073975.1. Taxonomy (NCBI): domain Bacteria; kingdom Bacillati; phylum Actinomycetota; class Actinomycetes; order Micrococcales; family Microbacteriaceae; genus Conyzicola; species Conyzicola sp. The sequence goes on from NZ_JBXMIS010000067.1 coordinate 2,406, forward strand.
GTCTGAGCGGCGGCGAAAGCGCTAGCCGATCAGGCGGAGAGAGACGCCGACGAAGCCGGCGATGGTTCGCGATGCAAATGCATCGGTTGCGATTGCGCAATCTGGGTTCATCATTGGCCGGCTCCTTTCTTGTCTAGTGGCGTTCGACCACCGTACTAACGGTTCCACTCGAAGGGCAAGCAAAAGCGAGGATGTTATCGAAACGTGGCTGGAACAGCTGGTTACGACCAGAGGATGACGACTCGGGATGCCACTGTCGGCGATCATTCAATTGTGCCAACGCCCCGCTCCCGCCTGCTCCTCGCGGCCTTCGCCGTCTACGTCGTGCTGCTCGCGTGGATCATCCTGTGGAAGCTCGAGCTGCCGTGGATCGGCGAGGCGGCCGGGCTGCCGCGCCCGATCAAGCTCGTGCCCTTCGTGGCGAGCGGGGATGCGGGGGAGAGCAAGCCGCTCGAGGTGGTCGTGAACGCGCTGCTCTTCGTGCCCCTCGGCCTCTACCTCGGCGTGCTCACGCGCTGGCGGTGGTGGGCCGTGCTCGTGGCCGCTGCTGGATTCAGCCTCGCCCTCGAGGTGACCCAGCACCTTATCTCGGTCGGCAGCTTCGACAGCACCGACGTGATCGTGAATGCGGCGGGCGCCGCGGTCGGGCTGGTGTTGGCACGGCGGTTGGGGCTGCCGTGGCCGCGCATCCTGCTGATCGGGGGAGTAGTCGCCATCCTCGCGGTCGTCGCGTTCATCGCCTCGCCCCTGCACTACGGGCCGCAGAAGGATGTGGTGGTGCAACCACGCGCGACAATGGAGCAATGACCGCCCCCCACATCGGCTACGCCGCCATGCTCGAGCGCTTCCACCCAACGGAGGCCATCGAGCTGGCGAAGCACGCGGAGGCGAATGGCTTCACCGGGGTCATGGCCGCCGACCACTTTCAGCCGTGGGTTCCGGCGCAGGGGCAGGCATCCTTCGTCTGGAACGTGCTGAGCGCGCTCGGGCAGGTCACCACCGGCGACCTCGGCACGGGCGTTACGACCCCGACCTTTCGCGTGCACCCGGCGACGACCGCCCAGGCGAGTGCGACGCTCGCAGCCATGTACCCGGGGCGGCACTGGCTCGGGCTCGGCAGCGGCGAGGCGCTCAACGAGCGGGTGGTCGGGCAGTACTGGCCGGAGGCGCCGGAGCGCATCAACCGGCTGTTCGAGGCCATCGAGATCATCTCGAAGCTCTTCACCGGCAAGGAGGTGCGGCACGAGGGGCGCTACTTCAAGCTCGAGTCGAGTCGGCTGTGGACGATGCCAGAGGTCGCGCCAGAGATCCTCGTCGGCACGGCCGGCCCGGTCACGGCGAAGCGGGCGGGGCGCACCGTCGACGGCATCATCACCGAGAACGCTCCGCTGGAGAAGGTCGAGAGCCTGCTCAAGCGGTTCGAGGAGGGCGCCCGTGAGGGGGGCGGTGGCCGCAAGACGCGGGTGCTGCGCCTGCACCTGAGCTGGGCATCCGATCTCGAAACGGCCAAGCGCAACGCGCTCACCGAGTGGCCCAACGGCGGCATGCGGTTCGGCAAGAGCGACATCCGCTCGCCGTTCGAACTGGAGCAGATGGCGCGCATGGTGCGCATCGAGGACTTCGAGGGCCGGATGCTGGTGAGCGACGACCCCGACGCGCACCGCGCGCATATTCAGCAGTTTCTCGACCTCGGTTTCGACCGCGTCTACCTGCACAACGTCGGCCGCGACAACCAGCGCGAGTGGCTCGAGGTGTTCGGGCGCGAGGTGCTGCCGAAGCTCGTGCGCTAGGCGGCGCGAGCGGCGACCAGCTGCTCCAGCACCGCGCGCACGGGTGTCGCGGGGCGGCCGATGAGAGCTTCGAGGGCACCGCTGGTCGCCGCGAACTCGCCACGACGGGCGGCGAGGAACATGCCGAGCGAGAAGTCGGCGACCATGGGCGGCATGCCGCGTTCGATGGCGGCGGCCTTCCACGCGTCGTCATCCATCGACTCGTGCACGATCGAGCGCCCGGTGATGTCACTGAGGATGCCGGCGATCGCCGCGAGGTCGAGCGCGTCGGGCGCGGTGAGCGGCTCGGTGACACCCGCGATGCTCTGGTCGAGAAGCACTGCGACGGCCGCCTCGGCGAGGTCGACGTGGGCGGTCCACGACACGGGGCCGTCGACGGGGGTCGCGATGACCCCGGTTGCCAGTGCACGCTCCAGATGGATGTCGAGGGACGACGCGTAGAACCCGTTGCTGAGCGCGACGAACGGCACTCCAGTCTGCGCGAGGTGCTGCTGTGTGGCAGCGTGCACCGCCTGCGGGGCGAACAGCGAGTCGGATGCCGCAGCCTGGTGACCGGTGTAGATCACCCGACCGGCGCCCGCCGTGACTGCTGCATCGATGGCGGCGACGTTCGCTTCGAAAGCCCCGCCCCCGCGGATCGCGGCGGAGACGACGAGAACCTGGTCGGCGCCCTCGAACGCATGCCGCAGCGATGCCGCATCGGTGAAGTCTCCGGCGCGCACCCGAACGCCGCGGGCGGCGAGCTGCTCTGCCTGCTGGGGGTCGCGCACGCTCACGCCAACGCCCGCTGCGGGGATGCGCTCGAGGAGCGTCTCGACGATGCGGGAGCCGAGGGCTCCGGTTGCTCCGGTGACGATGATCATTGTTCTCTCCTGGTGTCAGTGGTTGTTATCGTTGATATCACTGGGACGGTAGCAGCGATATTCGCCGCTAGCAAACCGGTGTTATCGTTGCTACGTGACAGAGGAACCAGCCACCGACTCCCGTGACTCCGCGCGTTCCTCGATCGTGACCGCGGCAACCGCCCTGCTCAGAGACGGCGGCGCTCGCGCCGTGACGACGAGGGCGGTGGCCGACGCGGCGGGGGTGCAGGCTCCCACGATCTACCGGCTCTTCGGCGACAAGGACGGCCTGATCGAGGCGGTCGCCGAGCGGGTGATGGCTGAGCACGTGGCCACCAAGCAGGTCGAGAGCGACGACGCCGACCCGCTGCACAGCTTCCGCACCTCATGGCTGCAGCACATCGACTTCTGCCTCGAGAACCCCGATCTCTTCTCGATACTCAACGCTCCTGGCCGTGCTCTCGCGTCGCCGGCGACCGCAGCGGGAGCAGACGTGCTGCGCCTGCGCATCCACCGCCTTGCGCGCGCCGGGCTGCTGCAGGTGAGCGAGCAGAGAGCCCTCGACATGTTCCGGTCGGCCGCGAACGGTGCCGCGATGATCCTGCTCTCGCAGGCGAGCGAGGCGCGGGATGCGGCGCTCGCCGAGGCGATGTTCGACGCGGTGGCCATGGTCGCGATCTCCGGCTCGCCCCCGCGCGACCCCGGGGAAGACCTCGCCACCGTGGTTGGCTTCGCCACCCTCGTGCCAGAGCTGCCGGGCCTGAGTGCGCAGGAGAAGGCCCTGCTCGGCGAGTGGGTCGATCGCGCCGTGGCCGCGGCCACTTCCGGGCGCGGCTCCTCCTAGGCTGAACGCATGATGCAGGTGTGGGCTGTCGAGGGAATCCCAGAGATCGTGCCAGGGGATGACCTCGCCCAGCTGATCGGTGACCGGTTGACCGGGCTGGCCGACGGCGACATCCTCGTCGTCACCTCCAAGATCGTGAGCAAGGCAGAGGGCAGGCAGGTCGAGGCCGCAGACCGCGAGGATGCCATCACCAGCCAGACGGTTCGCCTCGTCGCCCAGCGCGGCGCGACGCGCATCGTCGAGAACCCGCTCGGCCTCGTGCTCGCGGCCGCCGGAGTCGACGCGAGCAACACGCCCGACGGCACCGTGCTGCTGCTGCCGGAGGACCCAGACCGAAGCGCGCGCGAACTGAAGGCCGCCCTCGAGGCGCGCTTCGGCATCCGGCTCGGCGTTGTCATCAGCGACACCCTCGGCCGCCCGTGGCGCCAGGGCCAGACAGACGCCGCGATCGGCGCAGCCGGACTCGTCGTGCTCGACGACCTGCGTGGGTCGACCGACGCCGTGGGGCGGCAGCTCGAGGCAACCATGACCGCGGTCGCCGACGAGGTCGCCGCAGCCGCCGACCTGGTCAAGGGCAAGGCCGCCGGCACGCCGGTCGCGGTCGTGCGGGGGCTCGCGCACCTCGTCGGCGACGCGAGCCTGCCGGGGGCGTCGAGCCTGGTGCGGCCGCCGGAGGAGGACATGTTCCGGCTCGGAACCGCGGAGGCGTACGCCGAGGGCTACGCCGCTGGCCTCGATGCCCGTGACTGAGTTCACCGTCGTCGTGCCGGTCAAGGGCGGACTGGATGCGAAGTCGCGACTCGAGAGCCCCGATCGTGCGCAGCTGGCGCTCGCCATGGCCCTCGACACCGTGGAGGCGGCGCTCGCGGTCGCGCGGGTCGTGGTCGTCGCACCGCTCGAGCTCGCCGCCGGGTTCGAGGCCCTCGGGGCGACCGTGGTCGCCGACCCCGGCGCCGGCCTCGCCGCGGCGATCGAGGCGGGGCTCGCTATCGTGCCGGCCGGCCACGGCAGCGCCGTGCTGCTCGGCGACCTGCCGGCGCTTGCGCCAGCAGAGCTCACGGCGGCTCTGGCCGCAGCCACCGAGCGCGTCATGGTGGCGGATGCCGACGGCGTCGGCACCGTGCTCATCGCGGCGCCGCCCGGCGTCACCCACACCCCCGGATTCGGCGCGGGCTCCCGCGCGCGCCACCTCGCCTCCGGCTACCGGGAGCTGCTCGACCCGCTCCCCGGCCTTCGCCGCGACGTCGACGTGCTCGCGAACCTCGAGGGGCTGTCGACCGGACCCCGCACTACAGCGCTGCTGCGGTAGCGAGCGCCTCGCCCGCGAGGGCGGCGCTCGTCGCCGGATCCCGCATCCACAGGGGCACGGCCCGCGCGGCGATCCCCGCGGCCTCGATCGCCGGCACGAGTGCCGCATCCGTGTCGTCGACGAGCCAGGCGTCGAGGAGTCCGCCGGCGCTGCGGGATCCGTAGTGCAGGGCGACGGCATCCGCAGCGGTCGCGACCCCGATGGCCGTGAGGCAGGCGTCGGCCATGCCGCGCACGACCGCGCCGGAGATGACGGGGGAGACCCCGACCACGCGGGCGGATGTCGCGGCGAGAGCCTCGCGCACCCCGGCAATCGCGACGATCGGCCCGATCGAGACCACGGGATTCGAGGGTGCGATCAGCACGACGTCGGCCGCGGCGATCGCCTCGAGCACGCCGGGTGCCGGAGTGGCGTGCTCGATGCCGTGGTGAAGGAAGGCCGTCGCAGGCAGGGCGGCGCGGTGCCTCGTCCACCATTCCTGAAAGTGCATCTCTTCTCCCGACGCGACGACGACGTGCGTCTCGACCTCCTGGTTGGTCACGGGGATGAGGTGCACGCCGAGCTGCCAGCGCACGGTGATGCGGTCGGTCGCCTCGGCGAGCGTGAGCCCGTCGCGCAGCATGCTCGTGCGCGCGAGGTGGGTGCCGATGTCGAGGTCGCCAAGGGTGAACCACGGCCAGCCGACCCCGTAGGCGCGCAGTTCTGCGCTCACGCGCTCGCTCTCGCCCACTCGACCCCAGCCGCGCTGCTCGTCGTTCTCGCCGGCGAGGGTGTACATGATCGAGTCGAGGTCTGGCGCGATGCGCACGCCAGAGAGCCACATGTCGTCGCCGACGTTGACGATGGCGGTGACCTCGGCATCGACGTGGTGTGCGTCGAGGTGGCCGCGCAGCCCGCGGAGGAAGCGGGCGCCGCCGACGCCGCCAGAGAGAACGGTGATCTTCACGGTCTCATCCTGCCTCGAACCACTATCGAGAGGGGCTCAGTTATGGGTACGCTGGCGCGATGTACTTGCTGTTCACGATCGTGCCGCTCGCGCTCCTGATCTTCGCCCTCATCGACCTCATCACGAGCGAGTCGTGGCAGATCAAGCACCTGCCCAAGCTCACCTGGGTCTTCATCATCGTCTTCCTTCCCTTTGTCGGGTCGATCGTGTGGCTCATCATCGGCAAAGACAGGAGCTTCGCGGCGTCAGAGCACATCTCGTTCGGCGACCCGCGTCGTCACGAGGAGGTGGCGTCCCGGTTCCGCAGCGAGTCGGAGGAGCTGGCAGCCATCGAGCGCGAGATCGAGCACCACGAGCGCGAGGCCCGCATCCGCCGGCTCGAGCAGCAGCTCGCCGCGCGCAAGCGTGAGAAAAACTAGACTCCCAGTGAATCGGCAGTCGATTTCTAGGCACCGTCTGGCAGACTCAAGCCTGTGATCAGCGAGCCAGCGCAGAGCAGCTTTGGCGGAGTCTCCGAGGCGGAGCCGTCGGAGCCACTGTCTATCGAGAACTTTCGCAGCCTGAGTGACGGGATCCTCGACACGGTCGAGACCGTCATCGATGGCAAACGCCACGCGGTCGAGATGGCTCTCACCGTGCTGCTGGCCGAGGGGCACCTGCTCATCGAGGATGTTCCCGGTGTCGGCAAGACAATGCTGGCCAAGGCGCTCGCCCGCACGGTCGACTGCTCGGTCAGCCGCATCCAGTTCACCCCCGACCTGCTGCCGGCCGACATCACCGGCGTCTCTGTCTACAACCAGTCGAACCGCGAGTTCGAGTTCAAGCCGGGGCCGATCTTCGCCAACCTCGTCATCGGCGACGAGATCAACCGTGCGAGCCCCAAGACGCAGTCGGCCCTGCTCGAGAGCATGGCCGAGCGCCAGGTCACCGTCGACGGCCACACCTACCAGCTCGCCGCGCCGTTCACGGTGTTCGCGACGCAGAACCCGATCGAGATGGAGGGCACCTACGCCCTTCCCGAGGCGCAGCGCGACCGCTTCATGGCTCGCGTCAGCATGGGCTACCCCGATCAGACGGCAGAGATGGCCATGCTGCGCGCTCGCGAGAACCACAGCCCGCTCGAGGATGTCGAGGCAGTCGTGTCGGCCAACCAGCTTCTCGACATGATCGCCACCGTTCGCGCCGTCTTCGTGAGCCCGGCCGTCGAGTACTACCTCGTCGCTATCGCGCAGGCCACTCGCGACGACGCTGAGCTGCGGCTCGGGGCAAGCCCCCGTGCCACCCTGCAGCTCATGCGCGCGGCCAAGGCCCGCGCGGCTCTCGCGGGCCGTGAGTTCGTGCTGCCCGACGACATCAACGCCCTCGCTACCTCGGTGCTCAGCCACCGTGTGGTCGCGGCCGCCCGGCTCAGCAGCGGCGCGCAGGTGCAGGGCGTCAGCGACATCATCACCCGCATCGTCGAGGAGACCCCCGTGCCCCTGGGGCCGACGGGCGCTGCCGCGCCAGATCGGGTCGGCGCGGTCTCGACCGGCCAGCACACCATCCGTCCGTTCGGCAGCCGCTAGAGGGTCAGGACGAGCCAGTCCACCGGTCGCCGATGAGTACCCCCAACCCGCGCTCGATCCGCCTGACCACGAGAGGCACCGTCTTCGGCGCGGCCGGAGTCGTGCTCGTCGTCATGGCCTACGTCGATGGCAACCGCCTGCTGCTGCTCGTTGGCGGCCTGTTGCTCGGCCTCGTCGGGGTGGCGGCCGCTCTCGCCCGGTTCCGCAGCATGCGCCTCGCGATCACGCGCTCGTTCTGGCCGTCTCCGGTGCCGGCCACGACACCGGTGGCCGTCTCGATCGACGCGTCGAACCTCGCCTCGATGCGCTCTGCTCCGCTCTACTGGAACGACTCGCTGCCATGGCGACCGCTTGCGACCGACCCGGTGCGCCTCGACCCGCTCGGCTCCACCTCCGGTCGCGCGGCCGATCGCCGGGCGACGCTTGGCTACACCCTTCGCCCACCTCGCCGCGGTGTGTTCGGCGTCGGGCCGCTGCAGGTCGCCTACAGCGACCCCTTCGGCCTCGCCGTCGGCTTCATGTCGATCGGCGGAACGAGCGAGCTCATCGTCACGCCCTTCGTGACAGACCTGCCGCTCAACGGACTGTGGCTCGAAGCGCCCGACGGCAGCGCTCGCCTCGTGCAGGCCACCGGTGTCGGCAACGCCGACGACCTCATGACGCGGGAGTACCGCCGAGGAGACGCCCTTCGCCGCGTGCACTGGCGAGCCTCGGCGCGGCACGGCGAGCTCATGGTGCGGCAGGAGGAGCAGCGCGCCTACCCAGAGGCGACGATCGTGCTCGACACCCGCCGGGCCAGCTACCCCGACCGGCTGGAGCAGATTCCGGCTCGCGGCGAGGTCACGTGGTTCAGCGAGTCGTTCGAGTGGGGTGTCGCGATGTTCGCCTCGCTCGGGGTGCACCTGCACCGCGCAGGGTTCGTCGTGCACGTTCTCGAGTCCTCGACGAGTCAGGCGATAGAGCTGGCGGATGACGAGGCCCGCATGGGAAGGGAGTCCGACTTCCTGCTGAGCCTGGCTGGCATCCGGCTGCTCGCGGAGTACGGGCGCCCCGCTGACGTCTCGCCAGCGGAGGGCCCGGTGTTCGCGATCGCGGCGCAGCCCGACGCCGACACCCTGAAATGGCTCACCTCCATCAAGCGCCCGTTCGAGCTCGGCGTCGTCTTCGTGATCGGCGCGGCCGGCGACATCGCGACCCCGCTGGAGGATGCGGGCTGGACGGTCGTGCTCGTCGATCCGTGGACCGACCCCGCCGTCGCATGGGATGTCGTCGCAGAGCAGCTGGGACTCACTCGTGGCGAGGACTGACACGCGCCCGGTCCAGCGCGCGGCGTACGTGCCGCCCACCTGGCCGCTCAACCTCGCCATGGTGCTTGCCCTCGGCTTCGCCTTCTCCGGGCTCAACGCGATCTTCGAGGAGCCGTCGTGGTGGTTCGTCGTCGCCGGCTTCATCGGCGCGGTGACCTTCGGCCTCGCGGCCGTGCGCGCCTTCACCCGATGGGACGGCTGGGCGCCGATCGCCGGCGTCGTTGTGCTCGTCGTCTGCCTCAGCTTCTCCTTCGCCCCCGGCCAGTCGCTGCTCGGATTCATACCGACCGTGGATACGCTCGCCACCTTCTCTGCGCTCGTCGGCGCCGGCTTCCTCTCGATCAGCAACCAGGGCGTGCCGGCGGAGGCGACGACGGGCATCGTGTTCCTGCTCGCGGCGGGTGCTGGGCTGCTGACGATCGCAACGGATGCCATCGCGATCGTGGCGAAGCGGCCGGCGCTCGTCGGCATCCCTCTCGGCGTGCTCCTGGCCGTTCCCTCGATCTTCGAACCAAGCCAGGCCGACCCGTGGGTGTTCATGCTCACGGCGGCCGCCTACCTGCTGCTGCTCTACCTCGGCATCGGCGAGGCGAGAACGGGCGGTGCGCTCGGGGTCGCGGCGGCGGGTCTCGCGGTCGCCCTCGTGCTTCCCCTCGTGGCGCCGCCGTCGAGCACGGCGCCGGAGGACGCCTCCACTGGCACGGGGTTCACCATCGGCATCAACACCTTCATCGCCCTCGGCGACAACCTGCGAAGGCCGAAGCCGTCGCGCGTGCTCGAGTACACCACCACCTCCGGGGTCGGGCAGTACCTGACCGTGTCGTCGATCGACAACTTCACCGGCTCGCAATGGAAGCCGGCCGCGCCGTCCAACGAGCGAAGCGATCGGGGGCTCCTCGATATCGGCCCGATCCCCGGCCTCGACGCCGACGTCGAGGTCGAGCGCACGACGACGACCGTCGACATCTTCAACATGGGCGGGCGGTTCGCGCCGGTGCCATACGCACCCTCCCGCGTGATCGGCCTGAGCGAGGACTGGTCGTTCGACCCGGAGAGCCTCACCATCACCTCGGCCGGCGACTCGGCTCGTGGAGCCGAGTACGAGGTGCGCAGCGTGCACGCCACCCCGACGGTGCAGCAGCTGCGTGCCGCGGGTGCGCCCCCGGCGGAGTTCGACCGTTACCTCGTGCTGCCGGACGGCCTCGCCCCGATCGTCGCAGAGACCGCGGCGTCGGTCGTCGCCGAGGCGGGAGCGACGACGGCCTTCGACGAGGCGATCGCGTTGCAGTCGTACTTCACCGACGGGGGCTTCGAGTACTCGGAGCAGGCTCCGGTCGAGCAGGACTACGACGGCACCAGTGCCGAGGTCGTCGGCCGGTTCCTCGAGGCAAAGAGCGGCTACTGCGTGCACTTCTCCTCCGCGATGGCAGTCATGGCGCGGTCGCTCGGCATTCCCGCTCGCATTGCCGTCGGCTTCACGCCGGGCGACTACGTGACCGGGAGCAACGACGACGAGAAGGAGCCGTACTACCTCGTGACGACGGCGAACCTGCACGCCTGGCCAGAGCTCTACTTCGAGGGCATCGGCTGGGTGCGGTTCGAACCGACCGTCGGCCGTGGCGACATCCCGACCTTCGCCGACGACAGGTCAGACGAGACCGATCCCTCGGCGAGCCCGAGCCCCTCGGCGTCGAGTTCTGCTGGTGCACGACCGACAGCGTCGGCCAGCGCGAGCCCCTCCCCATCGGCAACGCCCAACGCCGGCCTCGACATCGGCAGCGCCGTTGTCGCGACGGTCACCGTCGCCGCCCTCGGCATCGGCGCCATCGTCGTGCTGCTGCTTCCCCTGCTTCCCGCACTCGTGCGGCTCGCCCGTCGCGCCCGCCGCTACTGGCTCGTCTGGCGACGGTCGTCGGCGAGCGCCGCATGGGCAGAGCTCAGCGATACCGCCATCGACCTCGGATGGAAGGCGTCGGCAACGACGCCGCAGGAGTTCGAAGACCTCGTTCGGCCCGGCATGCCCGACCGCGCGACGGCCGCACTCGAGCGGCTGCGGTCGGCCATCGAGTTCACCGCCTACTCCCGCACACCGGAGTCGTCGCGCCTCGCCGACCTGCGTATCGTTCGCCGCGCCATGCGGGCGGCATCCAGCCGCAACGACCGGATGCGGGCTCGCTTCACTCCGCGATCGGTGGTTCTGCGCGGCTGGAGAAGGCGATGAGCGCAGCGCCGGTCACCGGGTGCTCGAGGATCGACGCCGTCACCCCGTAGACCCGCCCGATGGTCTCTGCCGTGAACACGTCGCGCGGCGCACCGGCGGCAACCACGCGGCCGGCGGAGAGCACGACGACCGTGTCGGCGTAGCTCGCGGCGAGGTTGAGGTCGTGCAGCGCGCACAGCACCCCCATGCCCTCGTCGGCGAGCTCGCGCACGAGCGCGAGGGTCGAGAGCTGGGCGCTCACGTCGAGGTGGTTGGTCGGCTCGTCGAGCAGCAGCAGGCGCCCCTGCTGGGCGAGGGCGCGGGCGAGCTGCACCCGCTGGCGCTCCCCGCCAGAGAGGGTGGAGAAGTCGCGCGCGGCGAAGGCGGAGACGCCCGCCTGCCGCATCGCCTGCTCGATGGCCGCGAGGTCGGCGGCAGAGCCCGTCGACAGCAGGCTCGAGTGGGGAGTGCGGCCGAGGGCGACGACGTCGCGCACCGAGAGGGAGAGCTCTGTTGCCGCATCCTGCTCGACGAGCGACACGATGCGGGCGCGCTCCCGGCGCGGGATCGCGGCCCAGTCGCGGTCGCCGGCGGGCGAGCTCAGGGTGATGCGGCCGGCATCCGTTCTCGCTGTTCCGGCGAGAGCGCGGATGAGGCTCGACTTTCCGGCGCCGTTCGGCCCGATCAGCGCCGTGACGGTGCCGGGCCGCACCTGCAGGTCGACGCCGTCGACCACGAGTCGGCCGCCGAGCCGCACCGAGGTGCCGGTGGCAGAGAGGCCATCCGTGCTCATCGCGCCCTCCGACCGACAAGCAGCACAACGAAGAGCGGCGCGCCGACGATCGCCGTGACGATGCCGACGGGAAGCTCGCGCGGGTCGAACGCCGAGCGCGCGACCGTGTCGGCCCAGACGAGGAACACCGCGCCGAGCAGAGCGCTGAGCGGCAGCACGGCGCGGTTGCCCGCTCCGACCACGAGGCGAACGGCATGGGGCAGCACGAGGCCGACGAAGCCGATCGACCCGGAGACACTGACCATCGCGCCCGTGAGCAAGGCGGTGGCGACGAGCAGCACCCAGCGGGTGCGGTCGACGGAGACGCCGAGGGATGCCGCAGCGGTGTCCCCGAACGCGAACGCATCGAGGGTGCGCCCCGCAAACGCGAGCGGAACCGCCACGAGCAGCACCGCGCCGACGGAGATGGCGACGGCCGGCCATCGCGCCCCCGCGAGCGAGCCGAGCAGCCACCCGATGATCTCGCGGTAGGAGTCGCCCGTCGCGGTCCAGAAGATGACGAGACTCGTAACCGCTGCCGCGATGCTCGAGACGGCGACGCCGGCGAGCACGGTGCGGGCAGGGGTGAGCGGGCCGGCCGCCCTCGCGATGACGAGAGTCGAGACGAGGGCGGCGAGCGCGCCGAGGAAGGCCGCGGGCGGCAGCAGTGCTGTCACGCCGAGCACGAGCACGGCAACCGCGCCGAGGGAAGCCCCGCCAGAGAGCCCGAGAAGGTACGGGTCGGCGAGCGGGTTGCGCGTCACCGCCTGCATGACCGCCCCGCTGACCGCGAGCCCGGCGCCGACGGCTGCAGCCGTGATCACCCGCGGCAGCCGCAGCTCCCAGACGATCCCGTCGCGCAGCACGCTCTCTGGAGCGGGGCCGAGGCCGAGATGGTGCGCCACGCTGGCGACGATCTCGGCGGGGCTGAGGTCGGCCGGGCCGATCGCGACGGCGAGCACGATGGAGGCGAGCAGCAGCACGGCGAGCGCCGCCGCGAGAACCCGCGCCCGCACCATGCCTACAGTGCCTTCAGCTGGGCGGCGAGGTCGAGGGTTGCCGGCACCGTGCGCACGCCGGCCTCGCCGGCGGCGAACGGGATGACGAGGTAGCGCTCGTTGACGACCGCGTCGAGCGAGGCCATGGCCGGGTTCGCCGCGAGGAATGCCTTCTTCGACGCGATGGTGTTCCAGCTCGCGTCGACGAGCACGATGACGTCGGGGTTGGCGGCGACGATGGCCTCGACCGAGAGGGGCGACCAGGTGTCGTCGATGTCGGCGGCGATGTTGGCAAGGCCGAGCGCATCCATGACCATCTGCGGGGTGCCGGTTCCGGCGCCGACGTATGGCACGTCGGTGCCAGACGACCACCAGAGGGCGGTGAGGCCGCGCTCGTCTGGTGTGACGGCATCCAGTTCTTCCCGCTGCTGCGTGACGAGCGCAGCCGCCTCGTCGGCTGCACCGAAGACCGCGCCGGCCTCCTCGATGTCGTCGAACAGGCCGTCGAACGTCATCCGCTGCGGCTTGCCCTCGCCCTTGCACGCGGAGGGGGAGACGTAGCTGCCGACCCCAAGTGCCTCGAGCTCTGCTCGCTCACCCGCGGCCTCCGGGGTGAACGCCGACTCCCAGCCGGAGAACACGAGGTCTGGCTCGAGGTCGAGCACCGCTCCCTCGCCGGGCATGAAGTCCGAGATCACGGGCAGGCCGGCCGGCGGCTCTCCGTCTTGGAAGGCGACGCCGACGATGCGCTCCTCGAGGCCGAGGGCCACGAGCAGGTCGGTCGAGGTCGACTTGATCGAGACGATTCGCTGCGGTGGGGAGTCGACCGTGAGCTCGAAGCCGCAGTTGGTGACGGCGACGGGCCCAGCCGCGGTCGGAGCGGGCTGCGGTGCCGCAGCGCAGCCCGTAAGCAGCACGAGAACAGCGGGAATGAGGGCGAGGGAGCGGTTCATGGATCCTTTCTCGGGCAGCGTGAACGGGGTCAGCACGGCGAGAAACGCCGCGACACAGACCGGCTGCTCCACATCAGGAGACAACGCGCCGCGCCAGATCGGGCACGGGGGTCACTCACAGTCTATTTACCCGCCGAGCTATTTACCCTGCCGTCACAAAGGGAAACAATGGGGAAACCTCGGCCACCAATACTGAGGGTCTAGCGGGAGGATTATCTTCACCATGGCAGTCGTTCGAGCAGCAATCACCCAGACCACATGGACAGGCGACAAGGAGTCGATGCTCGACAAGCACGAGCAGTTCGCCCGCGACGCAGCGGCAGCTGGTGCGCAGGTCATCTGCTTCCAGGAGCTCTTCTACGGCCCGTACTTCGGCATCACGGAGGACAAGAAGTACTACCGCTACGCGGAGCCGGCCGACGGCCCCATCGTGCAGCGCTTCGCCGCCCTCGCCAAGGAGCTGAATCTCGTGATGATCCTCCCGATCTACGAGGAGGACATCACCGGGGTCTACTACAACACCGCGGTGGTGGTGGATGCCGACGGCACCATCCTCGGCAAGTACCGCAAGCACCACATCCCGCACCTCGACCGATTCTGGGAGAAGTTCTACTTTCGGCCCGGCAACCTCGGCTACCCCGTCTTCGACACCGCCGTCGGCAAGATCGGCGTCTATATCTGCTATGACCGGCATTTTCCTGAGGGATGGCGCGAGCTCGGCCTGGGTGGCGCGCACATGGTGTTCAACCCCAACGCCACCAAGCCCGGTCTCTCCAACCGCCTCTGGGAGGTCGAAGGGCCGTGCGCGGCCGTGGCCAACGGCTATTTCGTGCTGCAGCCCAACCGGGTCGGCCGGGAGGACAACGAGTACGGAGAGCTCGCCGTCGACTTCTACGGCACGAGCCAGGTGATCGACCCGCGCGGCAACTTCGTGGGGGAGCGCGGCTCCGGTTCGAGCGAGGAGATCCTCATTCGCGACCTCGACATGGACATGGTGCAGCAGATGCGCGACGACTGGCAGTTCTACCGCGACCGTCGCCCCGACTCCTACACCTCGATCACCAAGCCGTAGTCGCAAGGAGGCCACCATGGCAAAGACACTGATCACCAACGGAACCGTCGTCGGAGCCACGGGCCGAGCCCTCGCCGATGTGCTCGTGGATGGCGAGACGATCGCCGCGGTGCTCGCCCCCGGGTCGAGCCTGCTCGGCTTCGACCTGGCCGCCAACGTCGACACCGTGATCGACGCGGCGGGCAAGTACGTGATTCCCGGCGGAATCGACGCGCACACCCACATGGAGCTGCCGTTCGGCGGCACCGCCGCCTCTGACACCTTCGAGACGGGCACCCGGGCCGCGGCGTGGGGAGGCACGACGACGATCATCGACTTCGCCGTGCAGACCTACGGCCAGCGCGTCATGGACGGCCTCACCGCCTGGCACGCGAAGGCACAGGGCAACTGCGCCATCGACTACGCGTTCCACCAGATCATCGGCGAGGTCAACGACGACTCGCTGCAGGCGATGCGGGCGCTGCCCGACGAGGGGGTCTCGAGCTTCAAGCTGTTCATGGCATACC
>NZ_JBXMIS010000068.1:0-23144 GCF_057073975.1 Conyzicola sp.
GGGCCGGACGCCCCGCTTCCGGGTAGCTCGTTGAGCATCCGGGCGACCACCTCGTAGATCGACCGCGTCGCAACACGTGCGCCACGGGTGTTGAGGAAGAGCGCCGTCGTCGTGGCAGACGGCCTTACCTCGAGATAGGCAACCACCGCACGTCTGGCCGGGTTGCCGAAGGGCACCACCCGCTGCTTCGAGCCCTTGCCGAGCACGCGCGCGGTCTGGCGCTCGAGGTCGACACTGTCGAGGTCGAGCCCCGCCACCTCGCTGACGCGCAGCGCCGCACCGTACAGCAGCTCGACGATCGCTAGGTCGCGCACCGCCACGACGTCACCGGTCTGCGCAGCGATGGTGAGGGAGGAGAAGATGCCGTCCATCTGCTCGCGCGAGAGAACGCGCGGGAGGTGCTTGTCGGGGCGGGGCGATTTGAGGCGCGCGGCGGCATCCGTGTCGGTGATGGCCGTGCGGGCCAGCCACGCCGTGAAAGCCCGGGCCGAGGCGGAGCGCCGGGCGAGCGTCGACTTGGCGAGCCCGTCGGTCGAGGACTGCCACAGCCAGTCGCGCAGCAGGTCGAGGTCGATCGCGGCGACCTCGGTGATGCCCCGCGATTCTGCGAAGGCGGCGAGCGCCGCGAGGTCGGAGACATACGACCGCACGGTGTTCGCGCTGAAGCCGCGCTCGCCCGCGAGATGGCGGGAGAACGCGGCGACCTGCAGCTCGAGTGGGCTCACCCCTCTATGGTCGCGCCTTCGACGTGCTTCGGCGTGTGAACGCGCGAGGGCCACCAGAACTTCTCGCCGGCGAGGAACGCCAGCGCTGGCACGATCACGGTGCGAACGAGGAGGGTGTCGAGCAGCACGCCGATGCACACGATGATGCCGATCTGGGTGAGCGTGATGAGCGGAAGCACCCCGAGCACCGCAAACACCGCAGCGAGCAGGATGCCGGCGCTCGTGATCACCCCGCCGGTCGCCGACAGGGCGCGCACCATGCCATCGCGCGTGCCGTGCTCGACGGCCTCCTCGCGAGCCCTGGTGACGAGGAAGATGTTGTAGTCGACGCCGAGGGCCACGAGGAACAGGAAGCTGAACAGCACGACGTTGGTGTCGACGGCGGGGAATCCGAAGACCGCCTGGAACAGCAGCCAGCTGAGGCCGAGGCTCGCGAAGAACGAGGCGACAACCGTGAGCAGCAGCAGCAGCGGGGCGACGAGCGCCCGCAGCAGCAGCACGAGCACGAGGAACACGAGCGCGAGGATGAGCGGGATCACGAGATCCTGGTCGTGTTCCTGCGCGGCCTGGACGTCGAGGGCCTGCGCGTCGAGCCCGCCGACGAGGGCGTCCTCGTCGTGCACCGCATCGCGCAGGGCGGTGATGGTGGCGAATGCCTCCGGGGTCTCTGCCGCCGAGTCGAGGGTGACGACGAGCTGGGTGAACTCGCCGGTGCTCTCGCCGGGGCGCACCGCATCCACGCCGTCCACGTCCTCCACGAGCGAGGTGACGTCGTCGACGCTGTCGTCGGGAGCCATGACGATGGCCGGGGAGCCACTGCCGGCGGGGAACGCGTCGGCGATGATCTCCTGTCCGGTGACGGCCTCCGGCTTCGCGGTGAACTTCTCGGTCTGCGAGAGGCCGACCTGCAGCTGGGTGACGCCGAGAGCGAGTCCGCCGAGCAGGAGGGCCCCCGCGATGACGACGAGAAGAGGGCGACGGGAGACGCCGCGGCCCAGTCGCGCCCAGATGCCGGTCGAGGCGGGGTTGGCGGTGCCGAAGCGCGGAACGATCGGCCAGAAGAGCCCGCGGCCGAAGAGCACGAGCGCGGCGGGAAGCACGACGAGGGCGAAGAGCATGGCGATGACGATTCCGACCGCACACGCGATGCCGAGTGCGCGGTTGCCCGCGAGCTCGGCGAACAGCAGGGTCAGCAGGCTGAGGGTCACGGTGCTGCCGCTGGCGATGATCGCCGGGCCGGCGCCTCGAAGCGCACGCGCCATGGCATCCCGTCGGTCCTCGTGCGTGCGCAGCTCGTCGCGGTACCGCGCAATGAGGAGGAGGGCGTAGTTCGTGCCGGCACCGAAGACGAGCACAGAGAGGATTCCGGTGACGCTCGCGTCGAGCGCGATGCCAGCGAGTGCTGCCACCCGGGTTGCGACGATGCTCGCGAGGCCGTCGGCGAGACCGACCACGATGAGCGGCACGAGCCACAGCCACGGGCTGCGGTAGGTGATGAGCAGCAGCACCGCGACGACGACCACGGTGACGAGCAGGAGCGTGAAGTCGGCACCCTTGAACACGGCGGCGATGTCGACGGCGAAGCCCTCCGGCCCGGTGAGCAGGGCCGTGAGCCCGTCGGGCAGGTCGGCGTTGGCGGTCTCGCGCAGCTCTGCGGCGCGGTCGGCCTGGTCGGAGACCTCCTCGACCGTCTCGAGCGGCACAGCGAGCAGGGCGGTCGTACCGTCGTCGGAGATCGTGGCCGGCGGCACGAAGCCGTCGGGGGTGAAGTCGGCGAGCGCGGGGCCGACCTCGTTGACGGCGGCGATGTCGTCCTCGGTGAGGTCGGCGCCATCCCGGCTGAAGACGAGCAGTGCGCTCGTCTGGTCGGCGTCAGGCAGCTCCTCCTGCAGCGCGGCCACCTTCGCCGACTCCGCGCTCTCTGGCAGCCCGACACCGGGCGAGGTCTCTGCGTCAGAGCCGGAGCCGAGGGCGAAGATCGCGCCAGCGGCCAGGAAGGCGACGACGAGCACGATCCAGGAGGTGCGCCGTGCGGTGATGAACCGGGTGAGTCTCTGCATGAGTCCGCTCTTTGTTAGACCTTCTAATTAGATAATCTAATGATACTGGTACACTGAGCCAATGCAAGTCAACCGCGCTCCCCACGATGCGACGGTGCTGCTTCGCGACATCCGCGAGCTGTCCGCCGCCTTCGAGGCGCACCTTGGCGAGGCGCTGTCGGTGAACCCAACCGATCTCTCCGCGATGGAGCACCTCATTCAGGACGGCCCGCTCACCCCGACCGATCTCGCCGCACGTGTCGGCGTCACGACCGCAGCGATGACGACCAGCATCGACCGCCTGACGGCCCTCGGACACGCCACGCGCGTTCCCAACCCCGCCGACCGCCGCGGAGTGCTCGTCGTGCCGACACCGGAGTCGACGCAGCGCGCGATGGCATCGATCCTGCCGATGGTCTCCGGCATCGACCGCGTGCTCGACGACTTCGATGACGAGCAGCGCATCGTCATCACCGACTACCTCCGCCGCGTCATCGAGGCCTACCGGCAGCACCTGCCCCTCGAGCGCCAGCGCACGACCCGCTAGTCGCTCGCCGAGGCCTCCGCGGCATTGAATGTCGACGCCTTCTTCGAGAAGACGTCGAGGCGCTGGTCGAAGGTCATCGCCTCGATCTGCGCGATGGCTTCGCGGGAAAAACCGCTGATCTCCGGCTCGTCGCCGAGCGGCACGATCGAGTGAACGATCGCGTGCTCGTAGACGTGCACCATGGTGAGGGCCTGGTTGGCGTTGACCCCGGCGAGCAGGCGGTCCTGGGCGGTGAGGTCGAGCGTGTAGCAGGTGGCGGCCGCGACGCTCACGGGAATGCCGGCGAAGGTGCCATGGCTCGAGTAGTGCAGGTGGCCGGCGAGGATCGCGCGCACGTCGGAGCCCTCGAGCACCGCGGCGAGGCGGTCCTGGCCGTGCAGCTCGAGTATGTCCATCGCCCAGAGCAGCGGCGTCGGCAGCGGCGGGTGGTGAACGGCGAGCAGCGTTCCGTGCTCGGCGGGGGTGGAGAGGATGCCGGCGAGCCACTCCAGCTGGGCGTCCGTGATCGCGCCGTGGTGGTATCCGGGAACCGTGGTGTCGAAGGAGATGATGCGCAGCCCGTTGACGTCGTAGACCCGGTCTTGCGGCTCGAGGCTCGGCTCGATGTCGAACAGCAGGCTCGAGTACTCGGGGCGCTCGTCGTGGTTGCCCATGACCCAGATGAGCTGCGCGCCCATTCGCTCAGCGGCCGGCTCGACGATCGCGCGAAGGCGGTTGTAGGCATCCGGCTCGCCGAGGTCGGCGAGGTCGCCCGTGAACACGAGCGCCTGCGGCGGGCTCGCGAGGTTCTCTAGCTGCTGGAGGGCCTGACGGAGGTTGGCCTCGTTCTCGACGACGCCGTAGAGCTTGCGACCCTCGCCGAGGAAGTGCGTGTCGCTGATGTGCGCGATCACGTGCGACGGCGGGGCGTACTGGCCGAGTTGGATCATGCGCCCATGGTATCCCCGCAACAGTATGTAGTGTCTTGCCGATTCGGGTGCCAGTCGGGTGCCGGTGGCCCGCTGTACGCTGCTGCACATGTGCGGACGATTCGCTGTCGACAGCGAGGTCAACGATCTGATCGAGGAGTTCGTCGCCACCGGCGGCAACCCCAACGACTGGCGGCCGAGCTTCAACATCCGCCCGACAGAGCAGGTGCCGGTCGTGATCGAGTCGCAGAAGACCGGCACACTCGAGCGCCGCCTCGAGCTGGCTCGCTGGTCGCTCGTTCCCGGCTGGTCGAAGGAGCTCAAGTCGAAGTTCCCCACCTTCAACGCGAGAAGCGAGGATGCCGCCAGCAAGGCATCCTTCAAGGCGTCGGTCGTCTCGAAGCGGGCCCTCATTCCCGCCACCGGCTACTACGAGTGGAAGACCGTCGGCGGCACCAAGACGCCGTACTTCATCCATGGGTCCTCTCTTCTCGCCCTCGCCGGGCTCTACTCGTGGTGGCGCAACCCGGCTCTCGCCGACGACGACCCGCAGCGCTGGGTGCTCTCGACCACCATCCTCACGATGCCGTCGGTGCCAGCGCTCGCCGAGATCCACGACCGCAACCCGGTGCCGCTGCCGCGCGACTTCTGGGACGAGTGGCTCTCCCCCGGCATCGACGGCGACCAGTACCTCGTCGATGCGGCGGTGGCGCTGGCGGTGCCGGTGGCATCCGGTCTCACCTTCCACGAGGTGGCGCCGCTGAAGAACGACGTGAATGACGCGTCGCTCATCGCCGCGGTGTGAGCTGACACGCCGTGTGCCCCTTTCGGGGTTCGGCACATCTGCGCGACACTTGCCACACCTCTCCCCGCGACGTGAAGGTGGTTCGATGCCCTGGCAGCGCCATACCGACCGACTGATCCTCCGCCGATGGAAGCCAGAGGATCGCGCCCCGTTTGCCGAGCTCAACGCCGACCCGGAGGTCATGCGGTACTTCCCCACGGCGCTGACCCCGCCGGAGAGCGACGCCCTCGCCGACCGTGCGGATGCGATGTTCGAGCAGCACGGCCACGGCCTGTGGGCGGTGGAGCGGCGCGACACGGCAGAGTTCATCGGGTTCACCGGCCTCGCACCGATGCCGTCCGGGGTTCCCGGCGAGGGTGGGGTCGAAGTCGGCTGGCGCCTTCATCGTCGTCACTGGGGACACGGCTTCGCGTCGGAGGCCGCGCTCGCGAGCCTGCGTTTCGGGTTCGAGGAGCTCGGCCTCAGCCACGTCAACTCCATCACGGCGGTCTCGAACGACCGTTCCCGCTCGGTGATGGAGCGCATCGGCATGCGCCTCGCGGGCACTTTCGACCACCCGAGGCTCGCGGTCGACTCGCCACTACGGCCGCACGTGCGGTACTTCACGACGGCGGCGGCGGCGTAGGGGTACGCGCTCACGCCAGCGGCTTCTCCTTCTTGGGGGGCGGTGCCAGCATCCAGCCACGGTCCTTCTCGACGACGGCTCCCTCGAGCTCGAGCCGCCCGAGCAGCGCCTGCACTCCCCCGAGACTCAGCCCGGAGCGCTTGGCAAGGTCGGCTGCTGTGCGCGGCGAGCGGTCGCTGAGGGTGTCGCGAAGGCGCGACTCCTCGGAGTGGTGGGGCGAGGCACCCGCGTCGCGAAACATCGGAACGTCGATCGGGGCGAGCTCTGCCATCTCGTCGGCGTTCGTCACGCACACGGCGCCGTAGCTGCGGATGAGGCGGTGGCATCCCGCGGACGCCGCGCTCGTTATATGGGGTCATGCAAAGTTCGTCTCTCGCTGTCAATGACACCCAAGAGTTGCGCTGTTGCGGACATTTCACGCACCGGTGTCAGTCACAGGGGATAACTTGCAACGCATGACGAGCTCCGTACGGTTCGCTTTTCGCTGGGTGCGATCCTCGGCGGGGATTGACCTTGCGGTGATTTACGACCGCAAGTCTGGGGTCATCCATCCCGGGGCATGCGATTGGCTTCGATACTTAGTCGAATCAGGGGCTTCGCCAAACACTGTCCGTAACTATGGGGTGCGAATCGCTGGATTTCTAAGTTGGCTTCCGTCGCAGGCAGTGGACTGGACCAGAGTGAGGCCAACGACGCTAGTCCAGTGGAAGAACCATTTGCTGTCGACCCCGATTGGCGGCGGCAGCGGAAGCCTCAGACTGCGGACGCCGAGGACGGTGGGAGCGTGGCTTGTTGCCCTGGTCGAGTTTTATCGGTGGGCGGCTACTGAAGAACTAGTGCCCAAGGATCTGCTCGCGCAAATCACAGAGACCCAGTTCGTCTCGGCGGGACCAAGAGGAGGCGAACGCGGAAAACTCAGGACCGTCGCGACACGATCGCTCAGGATACGTGCGGCTGACATGGAGGCAGCACCGCCATGGATAAGCGACCCGGTAGACCGTCAGGCGGTGTTGGAACTGCCATTGCGGGCTCGGGACAGATTCTTGGTTGACCTTCTTTACTACACCGGATTGCGCGTAGGCGAAGCCCTCACCCTGTACAGGGAGAACCTTCATTTTCTGGCCGACAACGCGCCGCACGGTTGCCGCTTTAGAGGGCCTCACGTTCATGTTGTTCGCAATACTTCAACGAACGGTGCTCGAGCGAAGTCGTTGCGGACGGTTCCCGTGCCTGCCGAGCTTGCCCTCACGTACCAAGCGGCACAGACAGAACGTGCTCTTCTAGATGCCGAGAATCTCAGCCCGAACGTGTTTGTCGCTCTCGAGGGCCCGACATTGGGGCAAGCCCTGAGCTATGCAACCGTAGTCGACCTTTTTCGGCGCTGGTCGGTCAAGCTCGGTTTCTACCTTCGTCCGCATCTGCTTCGTCACACCAGGGCCACCATCTGGGTTCGCGGCATTGAAGGCGCTGCACTCGACTTGGACGTGGTGCGAGTCCTGCTTGGGCACCGGTCCATCGGATCCACGCTGGTCTACACACACGCCAGCGAGGAGTTACTTCGCTCATCGGTGGCCAACGCTCGTATCAAGGACGGGATCGAAGGATGAACGAAGCAACACGAAAGACACAAGCTCCACCGTCACCGGCCCAGGCGTCATGGTCTGACTTTCTGACGCGGGCCCTCACAAACGACTGGGCAGTCGGGAGCTGGGACGCCGAGTCGGGAATCTTAACTATCGACCCGTTTAGCGAACTGAACGACTTCAAGGCGTGCGCCCGCCCGGGTTGCGCTAATCCCGCCGCTCGAGTCAGGTATTGCCAGGGTTGCGTGAAAGCGGCAAGAAAAGCTGGACTGTCGGTAGACGAGTACGCGCGGATTCGCCCGAAGAATGACCCGATGGAGAAGCGATCCACCCGTGGCTACATGCGGTGCGCCGTCCATGACAGCTCCGGCACTCAGTGCGGTTGGGCGCAAACCGTCCGAGGACTCTGCTCAAGTCACTACCGCTCGTTCAGCGTACGGTGTCGAGAGCGGGGGGAGGAACGGGACGACGATGCGTTGGCGCGCTACATCGCGCGCCGGGAACTGAAGACCGTTTACCCGCCGGTGAAGTGCTCTGTGCTTTCCTGCGATCGTCTCCTTGCGGGTGTCACGAGGAGCGGCCTTTGCGCCTACCACGTCTCTGGATTCGCCGCAGCGCGTCGATCCGACAACTCGCTCACTGTCGAGCGTTTCGTGAACTCGGACCGCGTGCTGGAGCGTCATCAGCTGCTGTTGCATACCCTGCCGACGTCAATGCGCACCGAGTTTCTCTTCGTTTTACAGCAATACTCCGCCCGCGGATACGGTCGGATCTCCGTGAACAAGATTCGACCGTTTCTGGCCGACGCCAGCCACGACGACGACGACGATCTTCTTGCATGCTTCCGCGATCACGATCACGCGGAAAGACTGAAAGGCATCCGGACAATCGGCATCCTGCTGCTCGAGAAAGCAGGTCGGCGATTCGTCGCCAGTGACTGGCAACACCAGGACCTCATTTTTCTTCAGGACCTGCCTCTCCGGGAAACGCACGCGCATCGTAACCCGGATCTCACTGGCGTTCCCCTTGACGTTCGACAACTAACACAACCGTGGCTCGCCGCCGCATTCCGCGCCTGGCTGGCCACCACGCTGGAGCCCCGGTCGACTGTGCAGAAGTGCTTCGCCGCGTGTGTGGAAGCTTCCATGGTGCTCCGCTCCAAGCGAAGCGACGCAGGACGAGACGAGACGCGTCTTGGCTACGACGACATGGCAGCAATAACAGCCCGATTCGAGACTCGCTGGTCCAGCAAGTCGGGGCTATCCGTCCAGTCCAACTGGTGGGAGCTCTGCCGCATCGCTCGAAGGCTCGGGATCTGGAGACAGGTCCCAGAGAGCTTCGCTCAAAACTACGCTGCACAAAAGCGCATTGCCCGCCGCGGCCGAGCAGATCAAAAGGTGGAGAGTGACCGCGTCACACCTCCCGCAGTGATCTCCCACCTTCGTGCGCACACCGAGACGCTTCAAATCGGTCGCCATTCCGACATGTACCGGTGCGTGATGGAGCTTCTCATGGAAACGGGACGCCGGCCGGGCGAGATCGCATCGCTGAAAGTAGGCTGCCTGATTCAAGACAGGCACGGTGGATGGCTGCTCCGCTACACCGCTCACAAATCCACCGGAGCGCCCCGCGAACTCCCTGTAGAGACGCCCGTTGTCGATTCCATCCGACGGTGGGAGGCGGTCCGAGAGAAACTGGGCATCCGAGCCGACTATCTTTTCCCGACTGGGCGCCGACGGCTTCAGGACGAACGCATCCCTCACATCGGCGTGCCATACCTGAGCGACGTTCTGAAGAAATTCACGGCGACATTGCCCCCGGTGCCCGGGCCGTTGACCGACGCTGATGGAAACGCGATCGACTTCGACCTATCCAACTTAGAGCCCTACGATTTCCGGCGAGCCTACGCGCAGCGTCATGCCGACAACGGCACGGAACCAGACGCCTTGCGCCAACTCATGGACCACGCCTCGCTGAGCACCACCATGGTCTACTACCAGGTGAGCTCGAAACGTCGCAGGCAGGCTGTGAGCGCACTCGCGCCGTTGGCACAGAACCGCCACGGGCAACAGATCGGCGTAGGAAGCGGACGAGTCCTCCTCAAGATCACCCCCGTTCCCTATGGCGACTGTGCGGAGCCCGCTAACGTCGCGGCCGGCGGAACGGCTTGCCAGCTGCGCTACCAGTGCGCCGGTTGCGGTTTCTTCCGACCAAATCCGTCTCATATCCCTGAGATAGAGAAAGAGCTCCTCAAGCTGCGGTCTCAATTGCGGATCGCGGAGTCATCAGACACCGCCACATACCTCCTCGAAGCCCAACGGGGGCTCATCGCGGACTACGAGAAAATTCTCAAGAATATGCGTGCCCGACTCGAAGAGCTACCTGTCGAACTGCGTCGGGAAATTGAAACGATGTCGGAGGTGATGCGACGGGCCAGAAGCGCGTCACTAGCCGGCAAAAGCATCGAATTGAGAGAGATATGAGCGACACAGCCAATCCCGGCAAGGGCAATGCCGAGGCTCTGCAACGCGCCCGCGCGGCCGCGTCGGCGGGTAAGTACCGCGACGTGGTAGCTGCGCTCGCCCGCGCAAGCAAAATCGGGCAGGCCCTGACCGTTTCGACACTCGCGGCCTCAGCCGGCGTCAGCCGTCAGTTCCTCTACAGCCAACCTGACCTCCTCGAGGGCCTCCGCCGTCACACCGAACGACACCCTGGCAACGACTCGCGGGGGCTGGGGCTAAGTCGTGCGGCGGACATTGCAAACGCCAACGCCGTCATCAAGAAGCTGAGAGACGAGATCCGGGATCTCAATCAAAAGCTCGATGCGGGACTTGCCGCCCAGATCGAACTCCGAGACGAGAAGCGCCTTCGCCAGCTATATCAACAGCGAGGGCTAGACCTGGATCGCGCAATAGCGGAGATCGCAGACCTGAACCGCACCGTCGCGGAGCTGCGGGAGACAACCCGCAGCCTCGAGGATGACCTGGCGATCGAACGCACCGCGCTTCGAACTGCCACGGGGCAAACCGAGAACGTCACGGACATCCGCTTCCGCAAGTAACACGGCGATCGCCAGCAAGAAATGGTGCTTCGCATTGGTATGTCGCAATCATTGCGTGGGCACATTGAACGAGTATCGGCTCCGCGAACTAGCGATTTGGACTATTGGTCCGAGGTTGCTGGAAGACTCAGCGTGTGGCCCTACCAATCGACTCCGACCGCCCGCTACGCGGCTACCTCAAGCTCGTCGAACTGGTCGACGCCATCACACACGCCGCGGCCGACGACGAGTCCCACGCCGTGGAATGGAAGTCCCAGTTGGATCTCGGGAGTCTCGCCGGGCACTTTGCGGTGGCTCGGACCATCCTCGGTATGGCGAATCGACCGGTGGGCCTAGCTTCTACCTTGTTCGAGGGCGTTGGTTATCTCGTGGTGGGAGCGTCAGCCCAGGGACTCGTCGACATCCCCGCAGTCGACTCCGCTCACCTATATCAGGGGATCGAGCGCTACACCGGCCGAGACGGGCCATTCTGGTCTCAATCATCAGTACTGATCGACGGCAAGAACGTTGTCGTCTTCATGGTCGAGCCGCCTCGAGCGGGTGATCGGCTGCACACGTTGGCGAAGGAGTTCACGCCGGAGGGCAAGACGGCCGTGCCTGCCGGGACCATATTCGTTCGCAAGAACGGCCTAACCCGGTCGGCCGATCCCGCCGACGTCCGCGAGCTTGAGAGACGACTCCTTGCCGGCACCCAGGACCCTGCACCAGACGGAGCTGTGAGCTGGGCCGGCACCCCACGCAACGTGGTTCTCATTGATGACGGCGACGCCGCGACCGCCCAGTGGATTTCTGCCGAGCGAGCCCACTGGATGGCAAGTCTCAAATCGATTCCAATCTCGATGCTCGCGAACCTCGGAATCGGCGACAGGCGAACGCCCAGCCAGTATCGCGCGGAGGTCGAAAAGTACTTGGCAATGTGTCAAACGCGGCTCGCCGGCGCGTGCCGTGATTCCCTCATAAAAGAGCTCGAGAAGAACCCGTGGGTGCTGCGATTCGAGAACACTGGTGAGGACGTGATGACTGGCGTACGGGTGCAGATCCGGTTGCCGGACGGGATCGAGTCATATGACGGACCAAGTCATGAGCCGCTGCCGCATCCGCCAGTCCCCCTCGGCGAGGACTTAGCGCAATATCCCTCCATTGGGCTGCCACGTTTAGATGGCATGGCCGCCAGGCTGGCCACCAACCTTAACGTCGCCGTCCAGCGCGACGAGTCCGGGTGGATTGTGCGCTACGATCTCGGCGACGTCCACCCGCATGAGGTTATCGACGCGGACCCGGTTCTCTTCGTGGGCCGTTGGGGGTCGGGCCTTGCGAACTCCGTCGAGTTGAAGGCCGTGATTACGGCCGGCAACCGCCGATCGATCAAGAATGCGGCGCTGGAGCTCAGCGTCGTCAATGACGAGGCGATGGGCGCGATGGAGCTCGTAGGGCATTTCGGCTGATTAGCTTCGCTGTCGTCGTTTCTTTCGCGACATGACGTCGGCTGGTTGAACGAGTGGAGTCCCTGGCGGGAGCGTCGAGCGCGGCGCGTCGAACAGTTCCGAGCGCTGGTCCCGTCGTTCACCAATACTCGGCAGGATCCAGGCCGAAACGGGAGGCGATATCGCTCAATGGGACTGCGGGTCCAGCTGCCATTCCTTGCCTAACCAGCTCCGAGATTGCCGCTTCTTGAGCGACATCGCTCTCGAGGTCCTCTCGGTCGTCGGATGACACGACCTCAAGGTTAAGTCGCTCCATCGAAGGTCCAGATAGTTGCATGGGCATCGGTTCCGTCGAAAGCCACAACTCATCGCCGGCCAACTCGACCGCCTCGCCGACGCTGTCGTCTCCGAAAAGGGGCGTGACGTTACTCATCCGCCGATGATGGCATATCGGCCAAATGGGTCGTAGTCGTTGTCCACAGATCGTTGGCTGGCGAGCGTATGCCTGTCACGGCGCGACGGTTGGCACCCACCGAGGAAGGATCTCAGCAATAGGGACGCTTAGCGCCCCAGCGATGGCGGCGACTGTTCGCAGGTGGGGGTTGGCCGGGTCGCCTGGGCGCGACTCGCCCTTCTCAAACTTCTGATACGTGTATCGGCTTAGGCCCGCAGCGTATGCAAGCTCTTCCTGACTAATCCCCCGTGCAGTCCGCAGCTTGTGAAGGTTGTGTCCCATCTCACGAGCAAAACGGCGCCATTCGTCGTTCGAGAGAACTGTGCGCGCCATCTCTCAAACTTGGACGGGATGCCGCTCATATATGGCCTAGCGCGTATGGCATAATTTGAGCGGCATACGAATCATCCCAAACACTTCCCGGGGCGTCACTGACCTCTGGACCGCACGTGTCGCCGTCGTGGATCAACTCCCCTGACAATGCGGAACGGTGATATCAGTGCCAAGCAACGCCTCGACTCGCGGCCACCCGTATGACGTGAGGTCCTTGCCCCCAGGAATGCAGTCACTTCTCGACTCGCTGGCCGAGGATCCCGACTTCGGGCTCAAAGTAGCAATCGCGATTGCCCGATTCCGGAAGCGCCATGGCTATGGCCCCACGTTTCAGGAACTGTTCGATCAAGTGATCGATGTCGGCGGCATTGATTGGGTTGCGGACAAGAATGTGACTTTCTCATTTCGCCACCACTTAGCGGTGCACTGGAAGCGTCAGGGCTGGATTCGCTGGACACGCTCGCCTCGATCGTTGGCCACTGGTGCCAGGTTCCGGATGGCGTCCGCCTCGTATGTACGGTCTCGACGCTCGGCACAACGAACCAACCCACTTGCCGCGGTCCCCGATGGTCGGGGTGCGCGCAATCCGCTTGGGCCTATGGCCACTTCGGCTGACAAACAACCCGGCGACGCGACCACCGGCACTTACTAGCCGCGACCGACGTCGATCTCGACCGGCTCGAGGCCTGAACGGAGGCGCTCCTTCTACTGGCGCTCAACAGCACCTGCACTGTCGCCGGATAAGGATCCGAGCCTTGGATTCTTTGACGTGTGCGGCGACGGTGTTTGGAACTATGGTGCATTCGTGGAATCCAACATAGAAACGGGCCGAGTGATCGTCGACCGCGAAACGTCGGGCTCCTGGGTGCAGGTCGCGCAGGCTTCGCGAATCTTGCTGGAGGTGCTGGATGGAACTCCGTCGGTCACGGACAGCTCTCCGCTCGGCGTTACCAGAGAGTACTTCCCCGATGAGCCTGTCGACACGTGGTGCCGGTCGTACCTCTCGGCGGCGCTCGAACACCTCGTCATGTGGGCTGACTTCGTCGCACCGCTCAAGTTGCATCCCGAGGCAGAGCTTCATCACACGCAGCGCCCCGCTCAGACCTTGGCGCGCGCAGCGCTGGAATCCGCCTCGCAGGCTGTCTGGATTCTCGCGTCAGACAACCCGAGAGAGATGGCGCGCCGGCACGTCGCTCTCGTACTGGCCGATCTCGATGAGCAGAGGAAAGCGGCCTTAGACCCAGCGGTGAAGCTGGAGTTGAAGCTGAAGCGCCAGACCTTTTTGGACGTGCTAGCTGACGCGAACGTGGAGGTGCGCGCGCCAACTTACTTGTCCATGGTGACGTTCGCGGCTGCACAGCTTCGTAGCGAAGTCTCATCGAGCGAGCTCGGCGATGCAGCACACGTAGAAAGGCTGTGGCGTGCATCGGCCGGCTCGGCGCACGGCAAGATGTGGCCGTCGATCGAGCTTCGCGTGACTATTGACCTCGACGGCAAGAGCTATTCATTCCCGGACGCCTCCGCGATGTCAGCGATCCTGGTGCTCGCCAAAGAAGTCACCTCATATGGGGTTGGTCTTTACGTCGAGCGAGCCGGACACGGGACCTTACTGGACCGGCGACTGAGACAGGCGGCGGCTTCTCTTTATGCCCGGATCCCGAAGATTCCTGGTGCTGCTGCGGTGCTACCGGAGCCGCCAACTCAACAGATCAGGTAGATCCGGGGGCCCTCTTGCGCTTAATGTGTGACGACGAGAGCGACGGAGGGCTTCAGCGGAGCCGGTCGAGTCTTGAGCACTGTGAGTGCGGCGATACCCGTTGGAAGTGCCCCGAAGGGCAGCTGTCCGCAGCGGCAAATTGGGGTTCGCGTTGCCGTTGGAGCCCTCGCCTAGCGACATAATGAGTCCATGAGCGACACCAAGTACCCCGTGGTGCGCTTCAGAAAATGGCAGCTTGTCATTGGGCCGCGGTTTTGGGTGGCGTTGGCCATCTGCGCCGCGATCATACTGATCGGCTTTCTGAGCAGTCCCAAGAACCCGGGCGTCGGAATTCTCGTCGCGATGGGAACCATCCTTGGGACAGTCTTGGGAGTGTTGCTGCAGGTTGCCCCGGTGCCAACGGATCACTCCCAGAGGGCAGCGGGCGCACTCCGCGGCCTCTCCAGCGTGCGCGACGCGATTGACGATACGAGCACAATGGTCGACCATCTTGCCGTTTCGACTAAAGAGCAACGCACCCGCACTGGGCTTGTTGGCGTTCAGCAAAACCTCATCCGCTCGATGGACGAGGTAGAGAACGCGATGTTCGACTGGGATTCGCTTGCACCCGGCTCGTTGGAGGGGCTCGCAGAGGATCGCGCGAAGGGGCGGCGCGTCCTCGCAAAGCTCTCGAAAGAACTGGAGGAGAAACGTGAGTAACGAAGTAGCAATCAACAGCAGTGCTATCACCGGACAAGTTGCCGAGATTGTCAGCGACCAGGAAGTGATCCTAAATCGCGGCAGCGAGCACGGCATCAAGGAAGGCGACTACTTCGCGATCCTTGACGCGAAGGCCAGCAGCGTGCGCGATCCTGAGACGGGAGAACCGCTCGGCGGTATCCGCAAGGTGAAGATCGTCGTTCGTGCAACAGATGTCGCACCGAAACTGACGCTTGCCCGCACCTTTCGGACAAGACGCGTAAACGTGGGAGGCAACGGGACTGGTGGGCTTTCCACAATCCTTGGCCTTTACAGCGAAGCGCCCAAGTGGGTTGACGAGATCGAGACCTTTACGTTGGAGCCCAACGGCCCTAGGCCGATTGCCGACGAGGAAAGCCTTGTCGCTATTGGTGACCCATTTGAGCGACTCAACTACGAGCGCGCGGAGGCAAGCGCGTCCGTGGTCGTGGAGGAGTAACTAGCCTCTGCCACAAGCTCCTCGAATGCTTCATCGAGAGAGCGCACTCGGGAAATACGGCAGCCCGTCGGGGTCGATGGTTGCATTCGGAATTCACGCGATCAGTGCGGGGTCGTATGCCTGTAATCTCCCCGGTGCCCGGGTGAACAAGAGCCTCGGGTTCGCCAAGTTCATCGTGGGTAGTCTCGAGGACGGCTCCACGCTAAGTGTCAGCTGCTGGCCCGTCCGGCTCGACGAAGCGTAGCGCGCGGTCGGAAGGATGCCTAGTCGATGTTTCTACGGCCGGTGATAACGTACTCGGCGCCCGCGCCTGTGCGCGTCATTCCTCGCTGCTGGCCGGATCGAAGGCGATTTGCCCTCGCTGATAGACGGGCATTACTAAGGGAGTTCCAAATACACGTTGAGATAGCGACCAGACGGATTCGCGAACATACGGGAGTAGCGCCATCACCGCGACGTTGTTCGCAAAATCTAGGAGAACGCTGCCCGGCAATTCGACTGGGACGGCTGCTTCATAGTTAGCAGCTAAATCGACCTCGATGACGCCCTTGTCGCCACTCAGAGTGAGAGCAAGACGAACTCCGATTTCCCGACCCTGATGGAACGTCTTCAGGCCGAACTTCGGTTCGAGGTCTCCAAGCTCGGAATCGTCGACGTCGTGCTCGGTATTTAGCTCTGCGCCAACCTTGTAGAAGGTGATGCCTAACAAATCGACCGTGACGTCTTGCAGAAGCTCAGCCGCTGAGGTTACTTGGCGGGCTGGTTCCTCGGCGGCGTCGGTCATGCCAACGACTTCCACCCCGTGCGGGTGACGAGCGTTGTGGCTCGCGCAAAGGGCAATGCGGCACTCGGCTTCGCTGTGCGCAACCAACCCTCGCTGGAGCGATCGCGATTCTGCGCGAATGCGCCATTGAACGCTTCAATTACATCTGTTGGTAGCGGCTCGAAGCTATAGAGCTCGTCAACGATGATCGAGTTTGTCCGGAGCCACACAAAGATGTCTGACCATGCCCAAAAACGCGATGCACCCACCGAGGTATAGTGCGCTGGAAAGTTACTTCGTCGAGCACCTGTGCTCCACAACCGCACGGTCTCGCGGCTGCTCGAGATGCGCTCGGCGACGTCGGTAAGACCCACGAGGTCGAGATCGATGCGCTGAATTCGGACGCCGATCTTGTTTAGATCTTCGTAGGAGCGCATGACTGAGTCGCTGGCCGAGATCGAGTCGCACTCGACGTCAAGAGTGATGACACCGCCACTGCGGCCCGCGACTATGTCGTATGGGAGGTACTCGAGTGCGGCATTCTGCTCCGAGTCGTCGAGGTCGAATCCATCGACGACGAGCGTGTAACCGTACATGTTGTCCCCAACTTTCATGTGCAGGTCT
The DNA here is from genome assembly GCF_057073975.1 of Conyzicola sp. Lineage (NCBI taxonomy): Bacteria > Bacillati > Actinomycetota > Actinomycetes > Micrococcales > Microbacteriaceae > Conyzicola > Conyzicola sp. The sequence goes on from NZ_JBXMIS010000068.1 coordinate 16,786, forward strand.
CTACCATAGTTGGCAATTGCCAACACTGTCACCAATGAGTCCGCGTTGGTCGGCAACCATGCGGGCAACGCCTAGCCTTTGCCCAGATTTTCCGCGCGGTGTTTAGCCCCGTACCGTTGACGTTGATGCGGCAGCCATCACGTGAGCGTTCCGCGCACAGCAAGAACCCGACCGGGTGCGCGTGCCCACCTTTGGTCCCCTGGTACGTCCACTCAAAATCGGACTGGAGCGCGTCGATGCACTGCTTCGCATCGCTGCCGCTTGGCAAGCCGCCCAAGTAAAACCACCGTTTCGTCGACCCCCATCCTATTGATCTGAGGGGAAGTTCGTTTCGGTAGCGTCGGTCAGTCGGGAACGCACTTGCACGGTTCAACAGCTCTCAACCCAGCGCGGGGAAAGCTCCGCGATTGGCGCGCGCAGCGTGTGCTCGGGCGAGTGGCTGACATCGTTGACACGCGAGCTGCTTGATAATCCGGGCAAAGAGCTTGACACCACCCAGATAACGCTCGTGATCGGGCCGGGCACAGCCCCGAGTGGACGACCCAGCTGCACGGCGTGTCCCGCCGTGTTGAGCGACCCGGATCGCCAGCCGGCCTCGAGCACGACCGTGGCCTGGCTCATCGCCGCGATGAGCCGGTTGCGCTGAAGAAAGCGCCACTTGGTGGGCGGCACGCCGCACGGCACCTCCGACACCACCGCTCCGGTCTCGACGATGCGGGTGAGGAGGGCGTCGTGGCCGCTCGGGTAGAAACGGTCGACTCCCCCGGCCAGCACCGCGACCGTCATGCCCTTGGATGCGAGCGCGGCTCGATGCGCCATGCCGTCGATTCCGTAGGCGGCACCCGACACGATCGCGTAGCCACGGTCGACGAGCCCGGCGGATGCCTCCATCGTGACGTGCTCTCCGTAACCCGTGGCCGCGCGGGCACCGACGAGCGCAATGCTGCGGTCGAGGTGGGCGAGAGCAGGAAGCTGGCCGCGCACCCACAAGGCCAGCGGCGTATGGGCTCCGAGGTCGTTGACTCCCGCGGGCCACTGCTCCGCCGTGGGAGTGAGCAGCTGCACGCGGAAGCGGGCGGCCTGGGTCAGCGCACGTCGCACATCGGGCAGCTGGAGCCGCGGCATCCACCGCTCCAGAGCCTGGGTGAGCTCGCCGACGAGGCGCTCGTCTACCTCGTTGTCGAGCATGCGGGCAGCGAGCTCTGCGGCGGGGACGCGGGTGATGAGCGCCGTGAGCGCGGCTGCCGCACCCAGTGTCGCGACGAGCACTCCCGCGACCCGGTCGCCGGGCTCGGCAATGCAGGTCAAGGCGGCGCGGGCGAAGACGTCGGCGGGGTCGCCGTCGGACACCGCCGCGGCGAGTGCGGCCACCTCGGTCTGGTCGATTCCGAATAGCTGGGTCATGAGCTGATGGCCTTTCGTAGGTACAGGGCCCGGCCGATGTGCTCTGCGGTTGGTGTTGGGGAGGCGTCGAGGTCGGCCAGGGTCCAGCCGACGCGCAGCACGCGGTCGTAGCCGCGCATGGTGATGCCGCCGCGCTCGAGGGCGCGGTCGATGCTCGCGGTCACGGCGGTCGGCAGCCGAGCGGCGGCGCCGCGCAGCCAGGCGCCGGGAACGTGCGAGTTGAGCGTCCACGGGGTGGCGGCGAGCCGGGCCGCGGCGCGCGATCGAGCGGCGACCACTCGGGAACGCGCCTCGGCGCTCGTGAGGCGTGGGGCGTCCGTCGACACCCGCAGCTGAGCGGAGGTGATGCGCTGCACGCGCAGCTGGATGTCGATGCGGTCGAGCAGTGGGCCGGAGATGCGGGCGAGGTAGCGGCGGCGGTTGAACGGCGTGCAGGTGCACTCAGAGTCACGCGCGCCCGACTGCCCGCACGGGCACGGGTTGGCTGCCATGACGAGTTGGAACGAGCCGGGAAAGTGCGCGACCGCGTTGGCCCGGTGGATGCTGATCACTCCAGACTCGAGCGGCTGCCGCAGGGCGTCGAGCACGGCCGATGGGAACTCCGGCGCCTCGTCGAGGAAGAGCACGCCGTGTGCCGCGCGGGCCGCGGCGCCGGGACGGATGAGCCCGCTGCCGCCGCCGACGAGCGCGGCCGAGGACGAGTTGTGGTGCGGCGCCTCGAACGGCGGCCGGGTCGAGAGCGACGAGCCGACCGGCAATCCCGACAGCGAGCGCACCGAGCTGACCTCGAGAGCGTGCTCTGCAGACAGCTCCGGCAGCAGCCCGGGCAGTCGGGCCGCGAGCATCGTCTTGCCCGCGCCGGGCGGGCCGAGGAGAAAGACGTGGTGCCCGCCGGCCGCGGCGACCAGCATGGCCTCGATCGCGTCCTCGTTGCCGATGACGTCAGCGAGGTCGAGGCCATCGTCGTCGGGAGTCGAGAGGGCGGGGCGCAGGATTGGCTCCACGGGCTCGGGCTCGGCCTCCGACCCGTGCCAGATGGCGGCGTCTCGAAGCGAGGCGACGCCGACGACGCGCACGCCGGGAACCAGCGCCGCCTCATCCGCGTTGCCGGTTGGCACCATGACCGTCTCGAATCCGGCGCGGTGCGCCGCGAGCACCGCGGGGAGGACGCCCGTGATGGGGCGCAGCCGCCCATCCAGCCCCAGTTCGCCGAGGTGGAGAACGTGGTCGATCGACTCGGCAGACACCTCGCCAGAGGCCGCGAGCACCGCGACAGCGATGCCGAGGTCGAAGCCGGAACCGTGCTTCGGCAGCGCCGCGGGCGACAGGTTGATGGTGACCTTGTGGTGTGGCAGGTCGAAACCCGCGTTGGAGATGGCCGCGCGCACGCGGTCTTTCGCCTCGCCGAGGGCGGCGTCGGGCAGCCCGATGAGCACGAAGGCAGGCAACTGCGACGAGATATCGGCCTCGATCTCGACGACGGCCCCGTGCATGCCGAGCAGCGAAACGGAGTGGGTGCGACCGATCATCAGAACACCCGGCGGAGGTGCTCGATGGTCACGCCAGACCCGCGCGGGGCGATCACCGCGACAGCATCGATGCGGATGCCGGCGGAGGCCCCCGGATGCGCCTCACACCACGCGCCGGCGAGCCGCCGCAATCGCGCGAGCTTCGCCACCGTGATGGACTCGAGCGGATGCCCGTACCCGAGCCCCGCGCGTGTCTTCACCTCGACGAAGACGGTCTCGCTGCCCTCGCGCGCGACGATGTCGATCTCGCCAAGCGCGCAGCGCCAGTTGCGCTCCACGATCTCGAGACCGAGGCCGCTGAGGTAGTCGGCGGCGAGGTCTTCACCGCGTCGGCCGAGGGTGTCTTTGGCTGCCATGCGTCGATAGTGGCGGCGCCTCGAGGGCGAGAGGCACGGCATCCGGTCATCTGTGTGTAGCGGTGCGACGCAACCCGCACTGGACGAGCAGAGACCTGAGCTCCCCCATCAGCCGGGGGAGCTCAGGTCTCTTAGTAGTGCTTAGTCGGCGAGGATGCCGTACAGCGTGCGGCGGGCCTGGTCGATTGCCTCGACCGCCTTGGCACGCTGCTCGTCGGTGGCCGCGAAGCGGAACTGGTGAACGACACCCATGAACTTCTGGATGCTCGCGCCGAGCTCTGCCTCGGCCGAGGCATCCTGCTCCGTGGCGTTCCAGAGGCGCTCGAGCTCGTCCGCGTGCTCCGTCGCGTAGGCGGTGCCGGCGTCGGTGAGCTGGAATTCGGTGCGGCGGCCCTCGCCGACCGTCTCGATGAGCTCCTCGTCGACGAGCTGCTGCAGCGTCGGGTAGACCGAGCCGGGGCTCGGGGTCCAGGTGCCGGCGGACTTCGTGGCGATCGCCTTGATGAGGCCGTATCCATTGGATGGACCCTCGGCCAGCAGCGACAGGATCGCGTGGCGAACGTCGCCGCGGCGCTTGCGCTGGGGCCCCGGCGGCATGAAGCCGCGGGGACCGAAGCCGCCGAAGCCGGGCGCGTGCCCTGGGCCGAAGGCGCGATCGCGCGGGCCGCCGTTGTGGCGCATGAAGGGGTGGTCGTGGTGGTCGGTGTGGTGTGTGTGGTCGCGCATGGGCGCATCCTTTCGTTGTGTCTTATTCAGACCGTATGTGATGTAGTAACGATATATCGCTAATGTTCACTTTGTCAATGGGCGTTTCACCGAGCTGACACCTCGATCGATGGATAGCGTTGGCGCATGGTCGTCAGCCAGAGCCGCCGCGCACGGGCCGCGCGCCGTCGCGTCGCCCGCGTGCGCAAGGCCGACAACGACCTCACGCCGGCCGAGTGGCTCGCGATCATGGAGGCATGGGCGTGCTGCGCCTACTGCGGCGACGTCGAGAAGGCCCTGCAACGCGATTGCGTGCTGCCGATCTCCCGCGGCGGGCGCTACACGCTAGAGAACGTCGTGCCGGCGTGCGGCTCGTGCAACGCGAGCAAGAGCAACGACGAGGTCACGAGCTGGCTTCGGCGCAAGAAGCTCGACGAGCGGGGGTTCCTGCTGCGCTGGCGCGAGGTGGTCGTGAGTCTGACTACTCCGCCCGAGCCCGCCTAGCCCAACCTGCCAAATGAAGGCCAGTACGAGGCGCTCCCCCGGCACCGAAGCCACCTGGTCACCGAATCCAGCCTCGTGGCCTTCATTTGGCATGGTGACGCGCGGGGTGGGGCACGGACGGCGAACTACGGGCGCGCCCGCAGGGTTCGAACCGTCAGCTGGATAGCGATACCGACGAGGAACACCGCGAACAGGATGGCGGCGGCGCGAGCTGGCAGCGATAGCGCGATGGTCGCCCCGAGGATCGACGCGACCGCGGCCGCGCATCCGACGATGAGCCCGGTTCGCACCTCGACGAGGCCGGCCCGCTGGTTCGAGATCGTGCCGGAGATCGTCGTGGGCACCATGACGAGCAGCGACGTGCCCTTGGCGATGAGGTCGCTGATGCCGAAGATCGCCACGAGCGCCGGCACCGCGATGACGCCGCCGCCGACGCCGAGCAGCCCGGAGGCCATGCCCATGACGAGGCCGAGCAGCAGGTAGGCGACCACGAGCAGCGCGGTCAGCGGCAGCGGCTCCCCCCGCTCTGGCTCGAGGAAGACCATGCGGATGGCGACGCCGACGAGCAGTGCGATGAACGCCCAACGCAGCCACACTACCGGGATGCGCCGCAGCAGCGCCGTGCCGATGAACGCCCCGCCGATCGCTCCGACCGCCACGATGCCCGCAGCGACGTAGTCGATCTCCCCGTGGATCGCATAGGTGACCGACCCCGAGATCGCCGTCGGCAGGATCGCCAGCAGCGACGTGGCCGCAGCGCGCCGCTGGTCGAGCCCCGCGAAGGCCATGAGCAGCGGAACGAGGATGATGCCTCCACCGACCCCGAACATGCCACTGAGCAGGCCGCCGGCCACACCGATGAGCGCGAGCACGATAACGCGCGGGCGCCCGCTGCTAGAGGGCGTCACTCGTCGAGAGCGAGTTCCTTGGGAAGCTCCAGCTCTTTCGAGCTCAGCTCCTCGACGTTGACGTCTTTGAAGGTGAGCACGCGCACCGACTTAACGAAACGGTCGGCGCGATAGACGTCCCACACCCACACGTCGTTCATGGTGAGCTCGAAGTAGAAGTCGTGCTCTGTGTCCTGGCGAACCAGCTCGACCTCGTTCGCGAGGTAGAAGCGGCGCTCGGTCTCGACGACGTAGCGGAACTGGCCGACCACGTCGCGGTACTCCTTGTACAGCGCCAGCTCGACCTCGCGGTCGTAGTCCTCGAACTCGTCGTCATCCATGCTGCTGCAATCCTAGACCGCTGCCTTGAGCCACGTGCGGCGGTGGTGATCCGTCGCTCCGAGGCGCGCGATCGCCTCGTAGTGGGCGGCAGAGCCATAGCCCTTGTTGCCTGACCATCCGTAGCCGGGTGTCGCGGCATCCGCGTCGATCATCAGCCGGTCGCGGTGCACCTTGGCAACGACGGATGCCGCGGCGACACTCGAGCAGTCCTGGTCGGCCTTGACCCTGGTCTGCACCCGCGGCGGACTGCTCAGCGCCGGGGTCAGCCAGTCGTGGCTGCCGTCGAGCAGCACGACGCTCTGGCTGATCGATGCACCGAGCTCGTGCAGGCTCACGAGCGCCCGCTTGCCCGCGAGGCCGAGGGCCGCGATGATGCCGACCCGGTCGACCTCCTCCGCCGAGGCGAGTCCGACGGCCGTGAACAGGGCCCACCGAGCGGCGAGCGGGGCGAGCTCCTCCCGGCGCTTCTCTGCGAGCATCTTCGAGTCGCGCAGCCCGAGCGGGTGCGCGCCGATGTCGGCGTGCACCACCGCGAGACCAACGGCGACCGGGCCCGCGATCGCACCACGGCCGACCTCGTCGGCGCCGATCACGAACCGCGCTCCACTGGAGTGGGGGGGGTGCCTCCCCCC
>NZ_JBXMIS010000069.1:0-2937 GCF_057073975.1 Conyzicola sp.
ACCCGACGCGCTCGAGCATCTGCGTCGGCGTCATCTCCTTGCCGCCGGCGATGTAGCTGCTCTTGTTGCGGGCGATGACGTCGCTCACGCGGTCGTTCCAGACGTCCTCCAGCTCGGCGAGCTGCTGGGTGAGGGTCGACACCTTGATGGTCTTGCCGCGCTTGACCCGGCCGGAGGTGGGCTGCAAGCTGCCGGCGACGAGGCTGAGCAGCGTCGACTTGCCCGCGCCGTTGACGCCGAGGATTCCGGTGCGCTCGCCGGGTGCGATGCGCCAGGTCACGTCCTTGAGCACCTGCTTGTCTCCGTAGGAGACGCTGACACCCTCGAGGTCGACTACGTCTTTGCCGAGCCGCTGCATGGCCATGGATGCAAGGCTCACCGAGTCGCGAACCGGCGGCTCGTTGGCGATGAGCGCGTTCGCCGCGTCGATGCGGAACTTGGGCTTCGCGGTGCGGGCCGGAGCCCCGCGCCGCAGCCAGGCCAGCTCCTTCTTCATGAGGTTCTGGCGCTTGCCCTCCATGGTCGCCGCCATCTGGTCGCGCTCGACGCGCTGCAGGATGTAGGCGGCGTACCCGCCCTCGAACGGCTCGATGAGGCGGTCGTGCACCTCCCAGGTCGCGGTGCAGATCTCGTCGAGGAACCACCGGTCGTGGGTGACGACCACGAGGGCTCCCGCGTTCTGCGACCAGCGGCGCTTGAGGTGACCGGCGAGCCAGGTGATGCCCTCGACGTCGAGGTGGTTGGTCGGCTCGTCGAGGAAGATGATGTCGTGGTCGCCGATGAGCAGGCTCGCGAGGGCGACACGCCGTCGCTGGCCACCGCTGAGATCGGCGATCTTCGCCTCCCACGGGATGTCGCTCGCCAGCCCCGCGATGACGTCGCGCACCTGCGGATCGCCGGCCCACACGTGCTCGTCGATGTCGCCGATGATCGTCTGGTGCACGGTGAGCTCGTCGTCGAGGTCGTCGGACTGGTCGAGCACCGCAAGGGTGACGCCGTTGCGGCGGGTGACCCGGCCGCTGTTGGGCTCGAGCCGACCGCTGAGCATCTTGAGCAGGGTCGACTTTCCGTCGCCGTTGCGGCCGACGATGCCGATGCGGTCGCCTTCGTCGAGCCCGATCGTCAGGGAGTCGAAGATGACCCGCGTCGGGTATTCGAGATGCAGCGCTTCAGCGCCAAGGAGATGAGCCACTCGTCAAGGGTACGGGGGTGGGAGTCGCGCGCGCGCCACGCACGGGTGCAAGAGTGGTGGAGTGCGCCACCCCGTCGAGATCGTGCAGCTGCTCGCCTCCCCCGTGCACCGCTACGACGGTCGCCCGAAAGACGGGCCCGCGCGGTTCGACGGGGTCGAGACCCACGAGTCGGTGGAGGTGCGGGCGGGGCTCGGCATCGTCGGCGACCGCTTCTTCGGGCAGCGCGCGCACCGACAAGAGGCCGTGACGCTCTTCGCCATCGAGTCACTCGAGGCCGCGGCTGCGACGCTCGGCGTCGGCGGACTGGATGTCGCGAAGACGCGCCGCAACGTCATCCTTCGCGGCTACCCCGTCGACGATCTGCGCGGCGCGCGGTTTCGCCTCGGCGAGGTGGAGTTCACCGCCCACCGCCCGGCGAACCCGTGCGCGTGGATGGACGAGCAGCTCTCCCCCGGCGCGTTCGCCGCGCTGCGCCGGCGGGGCGGCATGCGCTGCGAGCCGCTGACCGACGGGGTACTGCGGCTCGGGCCGACGACGCTGGAGCTGCTCAGCTGACCTGCACGTCGATGGTGTGGTAGCCCTCCGCGCCGTTGGGGGCGACGAACTTCTCCGTTCCCGACTGCGTGAAGCCGCTCGCGTCGGTCGCGCGCACCTGCAGCACGTAGGAGCCCGGCTCGGCATCCCACGAGTAGTACCACTGGCGCCAGGTGTCGACCGAAACCGCCTCGGCGAGCTCTGCCTCCCGCCACGGGCCGTCGTCGACGCGCACCTCGACCGACTCGATGCCGGTGTGCTGGGCCCACGCGACTCCCGCGACGGCGACGGTTCCAGCCGAGGCGGAGCCGCGGGGCACGTCGATGCGGGAGGAGGTCTTGATGGGGCCCTTGGCATCCCATCCGCGTGTCGTCCAGTAGGCGGTCTCGTCGGCGAAGCGGGTCAGCCTCAGCTCTGTCACCCACTTGGTTGCGGAGACGTAGCCGTAGAGTCCGGGGACGACCATGCGCACCGGGAAGCCGTGCTCGAGGGGAAGCGGCTCGCCGTTCATCGACACGGCGAGTATCGCGTCGCGGTCGTCGGTGAGCACCCCGAGCGGGGTGGAGGCGGTGAACCCGTCGACGCTGCGGGAGAGCACCATGTCGGCCTTGGCCAGCGGCCGTGCGCGCTCCAGCAGCGAGCGGATCGGGTAGCCCGTCCACATCGCGTTGCCGATGAGGCCCCCGCCGACCTCGTTCGACACGCAGGCGAGCGTGACGGCGGTCTCGATGAGGGGAAGGGCGAGCAGTTCGTCGAGGGAGATCTCGACCTCCTCCTCGACCATGCCCGTGATGCGAAGCCGCCACTGCTCCGTGTCGATGCGCGGCACCTGCAGAGCGGTGTCGATGCGGTAGTAGTCGGCGTTCGAGGTGAACAGCGGGGTGATGCCGTCGATGTCGAGGGAGGCACCGGCCGGCACCGGCGGGGCCGGCGACTTCGGCGGTGGGATGACCAGGGCCTCGCGAACGACGTTGACCGCCGACGTCGCCGCATTCACCGCGCGAGCGGTGATGCCGACGACGATCGCCGAGGCGGAGGTCGCGGCGAGCAGGTTGACGAAGCGCCGCCGCGACAACCCGAGCGACGCCGGCGTCGGCGGTGCGTCGACCCACGCGTGCAGGCGGCGGGTGCCGAGAACGAGAACGAGGATGCCGACGCCGGCCCCGACGACAGTCGGCAGCGCCCACAGCGGCGGGGGGGGGGGGGGGGG